>JAVFAU010000335.1:0-3345 GCA_034002335.1 Bdellovibrionales bacterium
CCTTCATGTCCGCGATCGCCTGCTCGACGAGCGTTTGAAACTCCTTTTTTTGCTCGTCGTTGAGGTCGAGTTTTTTACTTAGGCGCGCTGTTACTTTTTCGGCCCGGTCTTCCATGGAGCCACGGCAGCCTGCGATCAGCGTGATCGAAGCGACCGCGACAAGTGCCGTGACGAATCTCGATGTAGGTCGTTTTAATTTCATGGTCTTTATCTCCTTCTACTGAGAAACGGTCCTCCGTTCCTGTAATCAAAGTTAACGGGGTTTCGGGTCGAAGTCTTTTCAGCCTTGAAACGACTTGTAACAAAGTGTTGTAAGGGCTTTGACGGGCGAGGGAACGTTTCTCGTTTTATAAGAAACTGCTGTATTCTACGGGCATGAAAGTCTTGATGATTGATGACGATACGAGATTGTCCGCCCTGACGAAGCAGTATGTGGGTCCCTTCGGTATCCAGCTTGAGGCCGCGGATCGGCCGAGTCTCGGAATGGCACGCATGAAAGAAGAGACGTTTGACGTTTTGGTTCTCGATCTCATGTTGCCGGAGATGGACGGGTTTCAGGTTCTTAAGAAGCTTCGTGAAACGACGTCGATTCCCATCATCATGTTGACGGCGCGCGGGGATGTCACCGATCGAGTCGTCGGCCTCGAACTTGGGGCGGACGACTATTTGCCAAAACCATTTGAGCCGCGCGAGTTGGTCGCGCGACTTCAGGCGCTGCACCGGCGGTCGTTGTCGGCTTCGGCGGCTCAGGCGAATGTCGAAAATGGTGGCGCTAAGGTTTTGCGGGCGGGACGTCTTGAACTCGATCAAAAACAAATGGACGCGAAATTGGACGGTAAGTCTTTGATGCTCACGACCTCCGAATACGCGGCGCTTGAGCTTTTGATGCTGAGGGCGGGCGAGTCACTCGATCGCGATCAGATTATGGAGGCATTGCGCGGTATCGAATGGGACGCCACCAATCGGGTGATCGATATTACGATGAGTCGCTTGCGGCAAAAACTTGGCGACGATCCAAAGCAACCGCATTTCATAAAAACGATATGGGGAACGGGGTATGCGTTCATCGCCGCCGTTGAACGGCTATGAAACGACTTCGACGACCGACACTTGGTTCTAAGATTCTGATTTTATTTATTCTGGCCTTCGTTCTGATGGGAGTGTTGGCTTGGGGGTTTGGTCGCACGTGGCGAGGGCCGTGGCGCGATCAAATTCCGAAAGTCGCATGGATCAACACGCGCGCGCATTTGATCAATATCATCGACGACTGCGGCAGCCCGCCGAGCGAAGCGAAGATGCGCGAGACATTGCGCTATCTTAAGCTCGAAGCCATTGTTCGTGAAAACGACAAAACTTTGTTTCAAATCGGCCGTTCTCTTCCATCATGGGAGGCCGTGGAGCGTGAGGTTCAGACGGATGAAGCGCGCAGGGCGGCTCATCCGCGTTCGATTCGGTCGAGACTCGGGGATTTTGTCGTCGGACGCGTGGAAGGACGTATGTTCGCGATGCTCTCGCACGATGATCGGCAGTATGCGTTTTTCTTGCAAGATCGCGGGAGTTTTCAACGCGGTCTTCGGGCGTTTGGCGGTTTCGCGTTTGCCATGGCGTTTTTGCTCCTGATTGTACTCGGCGTGATGCATTGGCTCTTGCGGCCGATGAAGCCGCTCGTGGCGGGCGTCAATGAACTCTCGAAAGGGAATCTCGATTATCGCATTTCAATTCGACCCCGCGGAGAGTTTCAAAATGTCGCCGATGCGTTTAACGCTTTGGCGCGCACCATTCAGCGACAGTTGCAGTCGAAGGACCGTTTGTTGATGGATGTCTCTCATGAGTTGAGAAGTCCGCTTGGGCGACTCAAAATGGCGGCCGAAATGCTGCCGCCGTCGACGGGTGAAGGAGGCGCGGATCTTCGGTCACAGATTCAGTCGGACTTGAAGGAGATGGAAGAGTTGGTCTCGGAGCTTTTGGAGATATATCGCTTCCGAGACGTCGGCCCGAACGGACGAGGTGTCGAGTCGCTTGAGGCTATCGACATGGCGGCATTGCTCCGTGAAGTGGTGGGACCCTTGGTGCAGCAACGTCCGGGAGTGAAATACGATCTTCCTGTGGAACCAGTGATTGTTTCAGGCGACCGACGGCAGGTGAAGCGTGCGATTCGCAACGTGATTGAAAACGCTGTGAAATTCTCGAAGCATCAAGACCGCCCTGTCGAAGTGTCTTTAAGTATCGAGCGTGATGGGGTTGGTGACTTGGGTGCAGCCGACGGCATAAGTGGCGGAGGGCTTTCTAAAGAACCTCGCGTCGTGGTTCGGGTGCGCGATCATGGCGTCGGCATGACTCCTGAAGAGCAAGAGCGCGTGTTTGAGACCTTCTACCGTGCGGATTCTTCACGCGTGCGCGAAACCGGAGGCTTTGGTTTGGGACTTTCCTTGGCGAAGGCCGTGATCGAAGCTCACGGGGGAGAGATCTCGTGTTCGTCGGAGCGAGGGCGAGGCGCCGAATTCCAGATGAGTTTCAAATTAGGAACGGTCCGACGGGCCGAATGAGTCTGCGAGATGACCTGAGAGTTTGACTGTCCGATGTGATCACTTCAGTATTTATAAAAAACTGAAGTGATCACATCGGAGACTCTTGATGGAACGAAAAATGGCTCAACCCGTATTGCACACCGAGCTTTCTTTTTCTGAGATGGCGTGTTCTGGATTATCGCGTTTTTTGCGTCTTTTGCCGTTTTGTCTGATGATGTTGTTTCTTGGTGCATGTGCCACAGGCCCTCTGATGTTGCACGAGACAGCCCGCAGCGTCGGTAAGGGTAAGAACGAGCTGAGTTTGGGATATGGCATTGCCGGTTACGCCTTTAAATGGTCGCACGGAGTTTCCGAGGACTTTGATTTAGGTGTTCAGCTTGAGAGCATGAGCTGGGGAGTTCGCGGCAAGTATTCCCTCGTCAATGCAAGAACGCATGGTTGGTCGATTGCGATCGGTGGGGGAGCTGGTGGATCTTCCTACTCAAAACACATCTACGGCGATTTTATCGTGAGTCACCTTGCCGACAAATGGGAGCCCTACGGTAGTTTGAGAGTCGTTCATGTGACATGGGACCCGCTTGAGTTTCACCGGAAGAATGGTGAACTCCTGTTTGTAACACCGTCCGATCGTTTTCGCTATGGGCAGGCGATCTTGGGAACTCGTTACTGGACGAATCAGAAAACATATTTGATGTTCGAAGCCTCGACACTCTTGGGGTTCGAATCAGGTGTTCGCTGGGATAGCGGTATGTTCTTGAGCGCCGGTGTCGGCGGCCGGTTCTAGGGGCGAACTTTGATTGAGTCGGACTTCGTTTGA
>JAVFAU010000336.1:0-3344 GCA_034002335.1 Bdellovibrionales bacterium
CCTCGGAACGATCTTCCGCTTTGGCCACCAAACCATCCTGCGCAAAGCTCATCGCATTCGAACAGTTTTGAAAAGCCATAATAAGAATCGCGCCAGTTCCTAACAGCGCAAGCTTTGGTAAATGAACGCCCTTGATCATATTCTGCATCCCCCTCGCTCCTTATAAGAAAGCAAACGAGGGGCCGCTTCTGAAGAGGCCTACACCTTTTCATTTCATTTCCAGAGATTTAAAACTGACGATCTCAGCCAAAGCGTCTACTTGCTAACAAGACTGTGAGACGGTCCTCACACTCACCAGAAACACTCACCAGAGCGCCGGGATGTCTCAATCTGAGACAGTGTAGCCCTCTCGCAAGCAGACCGCCTAGAACACCGAGATGATTTCGTATTCGAGAACTTCATCCGGTTTCTCGACCGTCGCTGTATCGCCAGCCTTGAGGCCAACTAGAGCTTCACCAAGGGGGCTAACCGGCGTGATAACCTGAATCGTGTGTGTTTCGAATTTCACAGTGAGACTTCCGCGAGCCGGCACGATGAAGACCACGCTACGCCGTCCCTCGAGATCGATTTCGACAAGAGCCGTCGACTCGACCATGCTGTTATGAGTGAACTCTTTGAGCTCGAGAAACTTGTAAATGGTCAACGAAGCCTCGATATCGAGAACGCGCTTCGCTTGCGCGCCGGCGAGATAAGAAGCCTCAAGCGCGCGCGTGTCGTACTTGTTCTCAGGCTTACTCTCTTCGTTCGTCGCGGCCGCGTATGTTTCAAGAGCTGCGGCCCTTAATGCCTCAAGATCCCTCTCGAGTTGAGAGACAATATGACTAACAAGTTTTTTCTTATCGATCTTCTTCATGACGCCACCATGTATGGCGCGGTTTACTCGCGACGGCAACGCCATTTCCTTTTGAAATTGCCCATAAATCCGCTAGTGTTTTGATCATTATGGCAAATACGGAAAAGAAAGACGCGACACGAGACACGGCACGCTCTTTTGAAACGCTCAAGCAAGCAGCGCAAGATTCCAAAGAGCACGCTCAGAACATCGCCCAAAACATAACCCAGAACCTTACAAACGACTCGATCAAAGAGTGGGCCGAAGAGTCGACCAAATTCATCCAGAGAAATCCGTGGACGGCCGTCGCAGGGGCTCTCGTCATCGGCTATTTTCTTGGTTCACGCTCAGGACGGGGAGGTTCTCGATGAACGCAATCACTCTGCTCATTCAAGCCTTCTTTGACCACCAGGCAAGACAGCAAGCTGAGAAGCTTCGCGAGGCCGGCCTTCGTGCCGCCGAGAAGGGGCGCCGGGTCGCCCTCGCCGGAGCCTTCTTTACGGTTTCCGGTATTTTCTTTTTTGTCGGCCTTTTGATCGCGGTCATCGAACTCGGGCTTCAGATCGATCGTCAAAACGGCATTTGGTACTCAGGCCTCATGGTCTCAGCCACGATTTTCTTAGGACTATGCCTCCTCGTCGCAACGATCGGCTGGCTCGTCGCACGTGAACCAAGTTCAGACTCGGCGACAGAAGGCCGCAAAGCCCCATCCGAGCCCGCCGAATCTCCTGGCCCAGGCAGCGAGATTCGAAACCTCGTTGAGCAAATCGCGGTTCTATTCCTTAAGGACTTTCTTGAAACCCAAAAAGCCGCGAAGGCTCAAAACGCCCAAGCGCACGAGCGTAGCACCGAAGAGCCATAGAACGGAAAACTCCACGGAAAACTCCGAAGATATCCAAGAAAGATATCCAAGCTCTACAGCCCGCGAGCATGTCCTCTTTTTTCCAAATAGTAGTCCCAGTCGCCATCCACGATATGAAGCTCGTTTCGATCGAGTTCAAAAACACGGGTTGTGATTTCTTTTAAGAAGTGACGATCGTGGCTTACGATCATGACCGTACCAGGGAACTTCTTAATGGCGTCGAGCAGCGCCTCGCGCGAAGCGATGTCCAAATGGTTCGTCGGTTCGTCAAGGACCAGAAAGTTCACAGGACGCGCGAGGATTGTCGCGAGAACCACGCGCGACTTCTCACCTCCCGATAAAACGGAGACCTTTTTTTCAACTTCGTCACCAGAGAACTTGAACGCGCCGAGAAGGTTGCGAACGTATCCCAAGTTGGTGTTCGGTATCCGCGAGTGAACCTCTTCTACGATTGTCGAACTCGGATCAAGAACGTCCAGCGAGTTCTGCGAGAAGTAACCGATCTCAATGGAAGCTCCGACTTGAATCGTTCCTTCACTCGGCTCCGTCTGCCCCGTGATGATCTTAAGAAGCGTCGATTTACCAGCTCCGTTCACACCGACGACGGCCACACGGTCAAGACGCTTAACCAAGGCCGATGCCCCACGGAAAACGTTCTTTTCTCGCCCATCCTCGGTTTTCCAGATCTTGCCCAGCTTCTCGAACTTCACGACCTCGTCGCCACCTCTTGGCGGAACCGGCCATTCGAAGTTGATCTGTTTTTCTTCGGCGGGAATTTCGATGCGGTCGATTTTCTCAAGCTTCTTAACTCGCGACTGCACCTGAGCCGCGTGCGAGGCTCTGGCCGCGAAACGTGCGATAAACTCTTCTTCTTTCGCCAGCATATCCTCTTGGCGTTTCGCCGCCGCGATCAGCTGCTCGATGCGAAGAGCGCGATCGCGCTCGTAAAAATCGTAGTTACCCCCGTAAACGGTGATCGTCTTATGGGCGACTTCGACGATGCGAGAGACGATGCGGTTCATGAACTCGCGATCATGCGAGGTCATGAGAACGGAACCCTTAAAGTTCGTAAGCCACTGCTCGAGCCAAATAATCGATTCGATATCCAAGTGGTTCGTCGGCTCGTCCATCAGAAGAACATCTGGTTGCAAAACCAGGATCTTAGCCAGAGCGATACGCATTTTCCATCCACCCGAGAAGGTTTCGGTCATGCGTCCCTGCTCCTCGGGAGGAATCCCGAGCCCCGTCAAGATTTCCGCCGCACGCGCATCGAGATCGTATCCGCCTAAGCGCTCGAACTCGGCCTGAAGCTCGCCGTAACGTTCGACCGTCTTCATCATCTCATCGTCGTCCATAGGCTCGGACAGGCGCGTTTCGAGCTCTGTGAGTTCCGCGGCCATCTTCGGCAAATCACCAGCCGCGGACTTCACCTCGTCCAAGACCGTGCGACCGCGCATTTCATCGATGCTTTGAGAGTAGTAACCGACGACCGTTTTATCGGGCTTCGCAATACGGCCTTCATCTGGAGAGGTTTCGCCGACGATCAGTCGAAACACCGTCGTCTTGCCCGCGCCGTTTGGACCAACCAATCCGATTTTCTCACCGGGGTTGATTTGGAAGTTTCCGTTTTGAAAAAGAATCTTATTGCCG
>JAVFAU010000337.1:0-3341 GCA_034002335.1 Bdellovibrionales bacterium
AGATGTGTTAGCCGCGGATCTTCTGGAATACGAGCTTACAGGGGCTCTGGAGATGTGGGAACCGCTTCTGCATGATGAGTCAGCTCGTCGTCCTGTTTGACCCAGCTCTTTGTTCTTACGAACATTGAGAGGTGGATAAGGGCGGTGGTTCCAATTTAGTGGCAAGTATCCTCTACGATGGAGGGGATTCCGACGGCGTCGTGCGCGAAGGTGCTTTTCGTGCACGCACGGGCGTGGCTTGGAATTCCTCGAAGAGTCAGTCCAAGAGTCATTCTAAGAATCATGCGAAGGCGTCGGAGGACGCGCTTGGATCGAGTGACGGTTCAAGGTGGGTCGCCGCGATTTTTTCTGAGGACGTCGTGAACTTGGAAGAAAAGATCATCAAATTGCGCGAAAGCGACTCGATGGTCCCGATCTGGCTCGTGGAATCGGTCGAATCCGCCGCACACGATGGTTTGTCGCAAGACCGCTTAAAGACGTTGTTGAACCGTGGGCGCATTCGCCGCCGGTTGCCTCGGCGAGCGGAAGAGATTGAAAAGGCCATTCGCGAATCGATTCAAGAGCGCGACGAGCGAGCGGCTATCTTGCGAAGCCGTAAAGAGCTAGGAACGCGCAATCGGCAACTTCACGATCTTCAGGAGAATCTCGAAAAAATCGTGACGGAGCGAACGGCTCACTTGTCGGATGCGGAGCGGGAACTTCATCGGAGAACTCAAGAAACACGTGATCTCGTTCGTTTCATCAAGGAGTTGAGCCAAACGGAATTGATCGAAGAGATCTTGCAGCTTCTCAATCAGGAAATTCGGAGTTTCAACGATGTCGTGCGTCCGCCGATTTTGGCTGTCGTCTCTCCGGAGTTTGGCGCTCGGTTGCACTTTCAACAAAACCGTCACACCGGTCGTGCGGCTCATCGCGCGCTTGAAAAGGGTTGGGGGTCAAAAGCGGTCAGCCGGTTGTGGAGCCGGAAAGCGGCAATACGTTTTAACGATGCTGAGGACCAGGCCTATTTGGCGCAAGAGTTGGGGCGCCCCATGCCGCGAACGATCGCGATTCCGTTGGCCAAGGAACTGCGCGGAAGCGAAGCGAAGGGGCCCGGACCGCTTTTAATTTTCGAACATGGGTTGGATGTCGCGAAAGCGGAAGAGTTCAAACGTTTCTTGATACCGCGACTTGAGCCGCTGTCCTCGGCGATTGATCGCATCATCATCAATCGAGAGATGCGAGCGGCCTCGCGCTTGTGGGAAGCGACGTTTGATGGCATCGCGGATCCGATTGCGGTTTTGAGTTCGGACTTCCGTGTGCTGCGGATGAATCGGGCGTTTGCTCGTTACGAAACTCCAAGCGGTGAACGATCGGTTTCCTCTCCTCGTTGTTACGAAATGTTCGCCGGACGAACCTCGCCTTGTGACGGCTGTTCGCTAAAAAAAGTTTTCGAATCTGGAAAGCCGTCGGAGTGGCAGGTTCGTCGTGATCATGACGTCTACGAGGTGAACGGTTATCCGATTCATCTCGGGGAGCCGACGGAGCCGGTTCAAGCGGAGCCGGCTCAAACGGTGATCCACCACTACGCGGATATTACAAAGTCTTTGGAACTCAAGAGTTATGCCTTTCAGGGCGAGAAGATGGCGGCGATCGGTTTGATGGCCGGAAATATCGCGCATGAGCTCAACAATCCGCTCGCGGGCCTTCGATCTTTGGCTCAGGTCTTGGCGCATGATTCGAACTATCCGGACACGGTCAGGAAAGACATGAAAGAGATCGAACTCGCGGCGGGTCGTTCAAGTGCGATCATTCGCGATCTCTTGGAGTTTTCACAGGCCGATGATCGCGTGCGCGAGACGGTGTCGCTCAATGTGGTCGCTGATCGCGCTTTGAATATGGTGAAGACGGCTTTACACGAGCATCGCGTGGATATCGATTGGGCCGAGGACGCCGATGTCATGGTGGAGGTCGATCCGCATCTGTTGCAGCATGTGATCTTCAATATCGTGAATAACGCGTGTCAGGCGATGAAAGAGACGGGTGAGTTGACGATTCGGACGCGTCGTTCGCTTTTGGCGGAAGACGGCAAGAGCATCGAACGCAAGATTGCAGAAATCGAAATCGCCGACACTGGCCCGGGGGTACCGCCCCAGATTTTATCTCGTATCTTCGAGCCGTTCTTTACCACCAAAGAAGCCGGGCAAGGAACGGGGCTTGGACTGAGCATGAGCCGCATGGTGATCGAGAATTTCGGCGGGGTTATCGAGGTTCAAAATCGAACGGAAGGCCAGGGAGCTGTATTTACGGTGCGGTTGCCCCTCAAGGCGGTGGAGGGCGGTGCCCATGCGGAATCGAACAGATCGGGCGAACGCACCAGGTAAGGGGACGAGTTTATGCGTTTTTTGATTATTGATGATGAGCCTCTCGTGCGTCGCTCACTGGCGCGAGCTCTTCAGGCGCGTGGTCACGAGTCCGATGAGGCGGTCGATGGACCTGAGGGTTTAAAGCGTTGGTTGGAACTGCGTCCGGATGCGGTTTTTGTCGATATTCTGATGCCGGGAATGAATGGTCCGGATGTCGTTCGCAAGGCGCTTGCGGCGACGACCGCGAGTCTCGAAGTGGAGACCGCTCACGGCGGCTCGCCGTCGTCTTCGGGGTACCGCCCCAGCCCCTACCGCCCCACGATCGCATTGATCTCCGCTTATTCGGGAGAAGATAGCGAGCGGTTGGCGGTGGAGTGTGGAGCGGACTGTTTTATCGCCAAACCATTTGAAGACATATTTGCCGTTGTGGACACATTGGTGTCCAAGCACCAGGAGCGAGAGAAGGAACTGAGTCATGGCTGAACCGAAGATCAAGAAGGTAAAACCCTATCCGTTTCGCGCCGAACTGAAAGACGCGGGCGGTACCCAAGAGGTCAGTGTTGTAAAACTGACTAAGCAGGGGATGCTTTTTGAGGCTCCCGGCACGAAGTTGCAGCCGGGCGATAAAATCGAAGTCGCATTCACGATTCCTGTCCTTGGCGGGGCGGTGGCGGCTGTGGGGGTTGTGATCAAGCTTTATAGCCAGCTCGTTGGGGCGACAGGAGCTCGGGGTTCGATGAGCCTTGTGGAAGCTCATTTTCGTGCAATTTCGCCAACCGCCATGGAGCACATTTCGAGCTTCCTTGAACAGACGGGGCAAGGTAGTTAAAAGGGCGCGAGGTAACGCTGCCCTATGAGAATCGTCGCCGGAAAATACAAAGGCCGCCGTTTGGTGTCCTTTAAAGCCGATCATATTCGTCCGACCACGGACCGTGTGAAGGAGAGTGTCTTCAATAAGCTCCAGGCGGAGTGGGAAGGCGCTCGCGTGCTCGATTT
>JAVFAU010000338.1:0-3340 GCA_034002335.1 Bdellovibrionales bacterium
TGCAAGTTACATCGGGTTGCTTCTCATTACGGGGTGTTACGTCGCGGTTGGAATGTTCGCTTCGAGTTTGACCGACAGCACGGTGCTTTCGGTGATCATGGCGTTGATTTTCAACGTCATGCTCTGGTTCATCGGTGCGCTTTCGGACGCGTCTCAAGAGCCGACGCTGACGAAGATATTTGAGCATTTGAATGTCGGCGCTCATTTCGTCAACTTCATTAAAGGTGGCGTGAGTCTTGCGGGCATCACGTTCTTTTTATCTGTCATCGCTCTGATGACGTTCCTCACTCAACGCGTTGTTGAATCGAATCGTTGGAGATAAGCCATGATGAGTAAAACAAGTAAATTCAGTTTGTTGTTTTCGGGACTGTTCGCGGTTTCGGTCGTCGTCGCCCGCATCATCTTGAATGGTTGGGTGGCGCCGATGTGGGTTCCGTTGGGGCTTTCAGTGGCCCTCTTTGTTTTCGCGGTCGCCCGCGATTGGCGTTTGATGTTTGAGTTTTTAACTCTCAAGACGACCAAGCACGGCATGAATATGGGTGTGATGATCTTAACGGTCCTCGTACTTTTGATCGCAGTGAACTTTATCGCCGTAACAAACGAAAAGAAGTGGGATTGGACATCGGAGGGGCTAAACTCCCTTTCGGAGCAGTCGGTTCAGGCCGTGAATGGCCTTAAGGCCGACACGGAGCTTGTGCTTTTGTACCGCAAGGCCGAGGGCGACGAGCAATTGCGACGTCAGGTGCAAGATGTCGCGAGGCTTTACACGGATGCTTCAAAAAAGCTTCAGTTCAAAATGTACAACGCGTTGGAACGTCCCGATCTTGCTCAGAAGTATGAGTACACATCGGGTCCATTTGGACTGTTTATCGTTCAAGGCGAGAAGCATTTCAAAGTTGAGCAACCCACTGAGGAAGAGCTGACGCGTACATTGCTGCGTCTTTCGCATGAAAAGAGAAAGACGGTGTATTTTGTTACAGGTCACGGCGAGCTCAATTTGACGGCCGTCGGGCCCGAGTCGATTTCTCAGTTTAAAAAAGATCTCGAGCTTTCGTACGAAGTAAAGCCGCTTGAACTGTTCAAAGATCCGAACGTTCCGGAGGACGCCGATCTTGTGGTCGTTGCGGGACCTCGGCAGGCGTATCTGCCGACGGAGATCGATTCGCTTCGCGAGTACGCCAAACGAGGCGGTCATCTTTTGATCGCGCTTGATCCGGATGCCAAGCACGGACTAGCGGGGCTTACGAAGACGTTCGGTATCGAATTCCAAAACAACTACGTACTCGACCCGCGCGCGATGATTCCCGGAGCGGGAAATATCGCGGCTATCGGAAGTCAGTTTTCATCGACGGCCGAGGCGACGAGACCGCTCCAAGGCGGATTCACCATCTTTTTGATCGCATCCGGGCTTAAGCGTGCGCCCGAGAGCAAAGACTTTGCGATTGAAGACATTGTCATGACCGACACCACGCCGCTCGGTGCGGATGAGCTTTCCAGTAATCCGCGCGTTCGCGTTCCCGGCCCTCACACACTGGGTATGGTCGCAAAAGGCAAACTCGATGGATCTGAAAAAGAGTTCGAAGTCATCGTGCTCGGTGATTCCGACTTCTTGCGCGACAACCTTTATCGCAACAATCTCAATCGCGATCTCGCCATGAACGCCGTTGCGAGTCTCGCGAAGGATTCCGAGCTCGTGTCGATTCGTCCGAAGGCGCCAAAAGGCACGCAGTTGCAGATGACTCGCACGCAGTTGATGATCGTTTTGTTCGGCTTCCTGCTTCCGGTTCCGATCCTACTGTTCTTCGGTAGCGGGCTTTTGTGGTGGAGACGCAAGTCGGCGTAAGGAGACCAAGGGTATGTCGAAAGAGCTTGTAAAAGAGAAGAAGCAGTTCCCGACGACGTTGGTCTTTATGGTCGTCGTCGCGGCATTTGCGACGTGGACGTATTTTTCTCAATATAAGGGAAGAATCGCGTCGGATAAGGCGAAAGAAGAAGCGAGCGCCGTTTTGGCTGTTTCCAACTCGGCGGTTACGGGGATCGAGATCTCCGTCGCCGCAGGGGAAAACCGACCTGAACGGAAAACTCGACTCGAAAAGCAAGACGGTACATGGCGTGTGCTTGAACCGTTCACTGATTTGGGCGATGGCCCTTCGATCGAGACGTTTCTTACGACGGTGGCCGCAGAAAAATCGAAGGACACTGTGGTGGAGGCGAAAGACGGAGACGCTGAAATCGCTTGGGCGACGTACGGGCTCGATAAACCCTCGCTTGTCGCGATTTTAAAATCGCAAAAAGACACTGAGGCCGAGAGTCAGCGAAAAATCGAGATCGGCTCGGTGAAAGCATACGACGGTTCGCTTTATGTGCGCTTCGACGGAGCGTCACGTGTTGTTTTGGCGAATTCAACACTTGAAGCCGCGTTGATGAAGGATGCTCGCGATTTGCGCGATAAGCGTTTTTTTCCAGGTGAACACCCCGAGTTTGAAACGGTCGAGATTCTTGCCTCTGGAGGCCCGGCTGTTCGACTCGAAAAGAAAGAGGGTTTGTGGGTCGAGACAGGGGCTGCCGCTTCGGCGTGGCCGCTTGATCAAGGAGCCGTCACATCGTTTGTTCAGTCTGTTTCGAATTTGCGAGGCAATGACATTTGGGCTGAGGATAAGAATGATGCGATTGTTATGAAAGGGCGCAAGCTTGATCGCCCGGGGCTCACGGTGCGCTTGGGAGCTGTCGGCGGAGCGCGCTACGAAATGAAGCTTGCGGCTTTGGGTAAAGACGAATCGGTCACGGCCGGAATCGGTTCCGCAAGACCTGTCGTGTTTTCGGTTTACAAAGCGCAGATCGAGTCTTTGACAAAAAAAATCGAGGACTTCCGCGATCTCAAACACCCATTCCGGTTTAACGTGGCCGATGTCGAAGCCATCGAGCTGGAGCGCTCCAAGGACGATGCGGGTCTTCCTGTTCTGAAAAAGAAGGACGGACAGTGGGTGATCGATCCGATGGATCAAAGGTTTACGGTGACAGGTGACGATTCTGATCCTGAGGTCGATTCGATCGAAGTGGATCGCTTGCTTCGCGAACTCAGTGAGCTTTCCGCGAAACAGGTTTTGCAGGCATCGGTTCGGTCGAGTGATCCGGCGATGGGGTTGACGGTGCGATCGGGTAAAAAGGGCTTCTTGCGAGTCGGACTCTTCGGAACGGGCGGTAAAGCGTTAGCCGAGTTTACGTTCGCTCCAACCGAGACGGCCGTTCGCGCGGCTTCGTCGAAAGTCCCGGGACGCGTGCTTGAAGTTGAAAAAATGGTGTTCGATGCTTTTCCGTTAAAGGTGATAAAAGAAAAACA
>JAVFAU010000339.1:0-3331 GCA_034002335.1 Bdellovibrionales bacterium
GCGTTCTTTTTCGGTCGTGATGACTCCGAAGCTCAGAGTGTCGTCGACTTTAAGAATTTTGATTTGTCCGATGATTTCCTTTTCCGTCGAGATGAGGAAACCAAATTTCGGGTGACGATTTTCGGTGATGATCTGAACGGCCGAAACGCTTTGTTCCGGGCGAATGCCGTCGCTTTTTCCGAGGTTCACGGTTACCCGCGTTCCTTGTCGGCTGAGAATCAAACCTTCGTAAGGAATCGTCGCGATGAGGCGTGTGTACATTTCGGATACAACCGCTTTCACATCGGAAAGTTCAAAGCGCTTGTGATCACGCACGATCTCTTGGGCGAGAAGGCGTCCATCGAATTTCATGAATAGATTCAAGCGAATGGTGAGACCGCCCGGGCCGCGATTGACGACGGGTAAGATGGCCGCATCGGCCCCGTTTGAAAAGAGAAGCTGGCGCGCGAGTGTCGCGTTGTTTTCAAGATCCAGTGGCGGCTTCGGTAGGCTTTGAAGTCCCGATTCGACGGACTCCCAACGATGCGATGTTTTTGTGAGCGCAATGAGATGTGCTTCGAGAGGACGAGCGTATATGCCATCGGTGTTGTCGCTGCCAGGTAGCACCGTGATCTTTTGAATCGTGAGCGATTCGTCGATCGCACTTCGATACGAAGCGCTCTGCTGAACGCGGTCCGCGCTTTGTGCAAACAGGTCCGACGGGGAAAAAAGAGAGAGCCCGAGAACAGAAACGATGAACGACGCGGTGAAGGCGCTTGAACGTCGTTTGAAGATTTGTTTTGGGGCGGTACCTACAAAGGGTGGAAGGTTCCGGCCAGACGTCCTGAAGTTTGTGTGCGGCATCTTGTGCGTCATCTTAAGTTTAGTCTGCCTAAGTGCGTATCTTCTCACAAGTTTTAGCGGCAGTACCGGGCGGTGGTCGTGTCAAGATCTCAAGGGGAAAGTCCGATAGATGAGGCATGTGTTCCAAGCGTCACCTTCTTGTCTCGATGGTCACTGCACTCGCGATTTTTTTCGCGGGTTCGGAGCTTCTTGCGCAGACGGGAATGGATCCGAGTTCGGCATTGCTTCTTAATCCGGGTGGGACGTCTGGAGCGGGCGGTACCGCGAGTGATCGGCAGCAGCTGGACCGAAGGCTGGAGTCGGATCGCTATA
The DNA here is from genome assembly GCA_034002335.1 of Bdellovibrionales bacterium. Taxonomy (GTDB): domain Bacteria; phylum Bdellovibrionota; class Bdellovibrionia; order Bdellovibrionales; family JAMPXM01. The sequence goes on from JAVFAU010000339.1 coordinate 1,156, forward strand.
CGGTGCGGCCTCGGGAGACAAACCGGCAGTCAGGTCAGCAAACGGGACCGCGTCCGCAACAGCAGCGACAAGACGAAACTCGACCTAAGGCCAAGCAGCAGGGTGGGGGAGACGGGCGGAGTGCCGTTGGTGCGGTGTCTGAATCGATTTCTGAATCGGAAACAGTTCTGCCGACCGACAGTTCGGGTGCCGTTGTTCTTTCAAACCAGAACACCTCGCCGCCTTCCCATGACCCACGGTCATCGGAGGTCGATGTTTCCGAAGAGTCTTATGAAATCAACAGGTTGATGGAGATCTCGATCGGGTCTGGTTACCTCTACGAGGATTCTTCAAGCGCTTATAGCTATCGACGTTATTCTCTGGCGAGTCCGGTTTACTCCGTGCAGGCGCGAGTTTGGTTGAGCTCCGAGTTCGCGCTCGGTGGGCGGTATCATTCGAGTTTTGGCGGAGCGGTCAGTGATGCAAACGCGGATGTGACGGCGGCTCGTAATTTGATGGCGGCTGGTCTTTATTATCGAAAGAGCTTCGATCGTGGAAACTTGCATGTCGGTGTGGAATTTATGGATACGCAATTCGATGTCGCATCCACGGCGACCGAGCATGTAAAGACAAGAACGTCGGGCATACGGGGTTCTCTCGAAGGCGAGTTCTATAATTCGACTGGACGATCGTCTTGGTCGATCGGTCTTAACGTGGCCCCCAGGATTCAGCACGAAGAAAAAGATGCTGGCCTTCCCGTGCGATCGGGAACCTCGGTCGAAGGGCAGATCATCGGACTTTCGATTCAAAGGAAATGGCGGTTTGATTCGGAGCACGCGATGTTTATTCGGATCGAGCACAGTATGGAGCGAGATCTCTTTACTGGACCTGCAAGTCCGGCGGACCCGATATCGTCGATGACTCCAGACGGAGTGACCGCGACCACGGGCACGACCCTCATCCAGTTTGGCTACAACTGGGGTAACTGAAATCCAAATCTTTGATTGAGCCCGTTATACTGGCTTCATGATCCGACTCCTCATTGTCGATGATGCTCCATTCATTCGCGAGATCGTAAGGCATGCCGTGCGACTCGGTCCGATCGAAGTTATTGGAGAAGCGGAGAATGGGAAAGAGGCTGTGACATTGGCTCGTGCGCTCGAACCTGATGTCGTGTTGATGGATCTTGTTTTACCGGAAAAGAGTGGAGTGGATGCCGCCCGCGAGATACTTGGCGAGCGTCCGGAAACTCGAATCGTCGCGTTTTCGACAAACGATCATGAGACGGTCGTAATGAAAGCGCTGGAAGCCGGGTGTTGTAGTTTTATAGCCAAACCATTTGAGGCCGAAGCCTTGGTCGAAGCCATTCGACAGGCTGTCGAGTCTAAAACCGCGTGAGGTCGCCATGTCTGAGTTTTTCTTCGTAGTCAAAACCGCGTTGCTTTCGGCCCTGCTTTTAATGGTGCTCCAGATGAAAATTGGCGGCGTGACGCTTGAGAAGCGATCAGAAGAATGGATTTACAGTTCGCGTCCTGGCGTGGAGCTGCAAAAAGTCGCGCGAGGGGCTTTGCGCGCGAGCCAGGAAGGTTGGCAAGGACTTCAAGGTTGGTTTGAGATACGCCGCGAACAAAAGAAAGCGGCCTCAGGCTCCTCGGGGGAAGAGGTTCCTAAGGCCGATGCGAAGTCGTCATCGTGGGGGAACGATCTCGACTGATCTCATGGATCGATTCTAAAGTTAGTTACGAGTTTTGCGACCAACAGAGTTCTGGCTTGCGCGTGAACCCGCTGTCGGTGTTTCTGTTTTCGCAACACTGAATCGAGAGCTGCCGTCAGCAGTCGCAAGGTAGCAGTCTTTATTCGCGTGATGGCGCTGACCTGCTTCAGTCGTGATGTCGTTAATGTCTTGCGCTTGAAGCTGGGCTATTTCACGAGCCTGTCTTGCGTTTACTTTTGTCGAAGCTTCTGCCGTTTGTGCGAAAGCGAAAACACAAAGTGTAACTGTTAAAAGTGAGCGAATCATTTTTTCCTCCTCAGTCGACATCTTCAATGTCGAGCTTCCCTAAACCTTCTTTTTCTTACTCTGTTCTGTGACGACTTCTTCTTCGCTGTGTTTACCTACATAGATGTCTATTCGAAGTTCGTGCCGAGTGCTGGCACGCTTGGGTCGACGAGTAGTTTTGTGAATTCTTTAGTGATT
>JAVFAU010000340.1:0-3323 GCA_034002335.1 Bdellovibrionales bacterium
TGTGCTCTTCCGATCTTCAAGCCGCCTTGAATCGAAAACAATTTGATACAATATCATATTAAAATGATTGGGATATTTGCGTAAATGTAACTTTCATTGTACCTTGAACAGAGGAGGACGAAGCCATGAACACAACTGAGAATACGACTGAAAATACAAACGCGACTCAGGCAGAATCTCGACTCGGCGGCACACTCCCAGAAATGCAAGATCTCGCCGAACAGATCGGTGAATTCATCCACTACTGGGGATTCAAAAGGATTCACGGCCGCATCTGGACACATCTCTACGTCGCCCAGAAGCCACTGGACGCCGCGGACCTTGTTCGCCAATTGAAGATCTCAAAAGCCCTCGTCAGCATCTCACTCCGCGAGCTTTTGGAGTTCGAGGTGATTGAAGAAGTCGGCAAGAGCGCTCGAGGCACGCATTTGTACAGAACAAACCCAGATATCTTAAAGGTGATTCTGTCGGTACTGCGTCAGCGCGAAAAACGAATTCTTTCGCGCATTCAAGCCGCGCAACAGTCTCTGGAGCGCACCCCCGCGACTGACCGCGAGCGCCACGGCATGAGCGAAAGCCACATCAAACAACTAGGCGCTCTCATTCAGAATGCCTCGGCTGGGCTTGAGAGCTTTATCGCTCTCCGTTCCGTCGACTTCGGGGAATGGCGCCAGTCATTCATCACAACTGATCTTAAGGAAGAAGCCGAACTGCGTTCACGCTCCGTCGTTGCGCCGTCGAATTCACGTGCAGCATCTCGCACAAGAGACGATGAGAATCTGCACGATGACGACGCGGCCCATACGACAAGCGACAGGTCGGCGACAGACGTGTCCGCATCAAATGTCAGCGGACTTCGAAGCGCGTCTGCCAGCGAGCCCGTTCTCGCATCCGGACAAGGCATTGGTTTTCGAATCTATCGCTAATCCGTGATCCTCATCTTATTTAGCACGGGCACCGAGACAATCGGGCCCGTGCGATTCAAATCGGCTGGCGAACTTAAGGATTGCCTCTCATACGACCAACCCCTTAGTTTGATAAGCAAGATGCCACATAGAAAAAAGCCCTCGCCAGAACTCGAAGACGTCGTTTCGCAAATTGGCGATTTCATCGAATACTGGGGATTCAAGAACGTTCACGGCCGCATCTGGGCCCATCTTTTTCTCGCAGAAACTCCGCTGAGCGCTGCGGAACTCGTCGGCCGCCTTGGTGTCTCAAAAGCTCTCGTCAGTATGTCGATCTCGGACCTTCTCGACTACGACGTCGTGCGCACCGCCGGAAAGTCCGCGCGCGGAACACAGCTGTACGAATCAAACCCCGATCTTCCCAATGTCATCGCAAACGTCATTCGCAAGCGCGAGCGACGCCTGCTGACACGCCTCTCGGCCGCCACTCGAGCCCTTGCCGGCCTTCCACCCAATCTCGTCGGCGGCTGCATCGTCAACGAAGCGCGCGTTCAACAGCTCGACAGTATGGTCAAATCAGCCGAACTGACACTCGATAGCCTTTTAACCTTCCGTGATGTCTCGTTCGCACCGTTGATGGGTTTTCAGTGCGATCATTCGAAACAAAAGCAAAAGCCGACATGACCCACTCCCAGGAGCCCCTAGAAAGTCTTAGTACCGGACTTTTCGTGCGCTCCCTTGCGATCATGCGCCTGGCTGTCGCTGCAAGCGGCGAGTTTTCCATATTCAAAACTTCAAACGACCAGGAAGAGTCCGACGAACAACGCGCCAAAACACTCAAGCACCTCGAAGAACAGGCCCATGAGATCTCCCACGAACTCGGGAAACTAAAAGGCTCCGTCATGAAGGTCGGCCAATTGCTCTCGATGTACGGCGAACACTTTCTTCCTCCGCAGGTGAACGCCATCTTAAAAACACTCCAGGCCTCAAGCCCTCCCCTCGCATGGGAGGCGATCGCTCCCGTTCTAAAAAAAGAACTAGGCGCAAACCTCGAGGAGCTCGAAGTCGACGCAAAGGCCATTGCGGCAGCTTCCATAGGACAGGTTCACGCCGCCAGAATCAAATCGACGAACCAAACCATCGCGCTAAAAATCCAGTATCCGGGCGTCGATCGCGCGATCCAATCTGACCTGCGCGCGCTGCGAGGCCTTGCCGCCTTCGCCCCTCTCGCGGCACCGGCTCTTGTTCGCGGCCCCCGACTTGCCGAGTTCATTTGTGAAATCGAAGAAATGCTCGCCAAAGAAGTGGACTATCGCTCAGAAGCCGATTGCTCGGAAAAATTCGCGGAGCTTCTCGCGGGCGACAGTCGTTACGTGATACCAAAGATCCACAGACACTGGAGCTCCTCTAAAGTTCTGGCCACCGATAAAATCTGCGGCCATCGCTTCGACGCCGAAGCCTTGCAAAAGCTTCCTCCCGAGCGTCGCAATGCGCTCGCGGAATCCCTGATCGACCTTTATCTGCGCGAACTCTTTGAGTTCGGCTGTGTTCAAACGGACCCGCATGTTGGAAACTACCTGGTGCGCCTGCAAGGTGAATTCACATGCGATGGCCAACTCATCGAAAACGACGCCATCGTCCTCTTCGATTTCGGCGCCGTAAGAAAACTCGACCCGCATTTTATTCAGAACTATCGAACGCTTGTCGAAGCGAGCTTGTTTAAAAACAAAGAGGCCGTCAGCGACGCGGCTCTTGAACTTAAGTTCTTGCTGCCTTGCGACCCACCCGCGGTACACGATGCTTTCTATGATTTTTGCCGCCTCGTCGTCGAACCCTTCGATCCGTCCGGGGCCGACGACAACGGCCGAACCTTCTTTGATAGCGAGGATCGCTATGACTGGAGCCGGAGCGATCTTCCGACTCGCCTTCGCAAACGCCTTGTCGACGTCATTCGGGCTCGCGAATTACGCGTACCCCCGCGTGAGGCGATTTTCATCGATCGAAAATCAAGCGGTCTTTATGTCTTGCTCGGACTCCTCGGAGCCAAAACAAGAGGGCGCGAGCGACTTTCCCGCACCCTACAAGCCGCTATTCGTTAGCGGGACGTCCTGGTTTTCGGTTTACCCACGGACGAACCAGACCGCTTACGATCGCAACCCAGGCGAAGCAGAACAGTCCGCTAAGGAACACCACATCCAAACCGTTTTCGATTCCAAGCTTCGTTGCGATCGCAATCCCGATACCTGACCCAATCGCAAACAGGGCCAAAAGCAGGAAAATTGCGCGAGGCGGCAGCTTCTCCGACGCTTCTTCAAGAGCATTCGGCAAGAATGATCCGCCGAACAAGCCAAACGGAATCAAGACTGACATCCCGACGAAAACAGAAAGCCATTCCGAGCTCGAGGCCACAGATCGGAA
>JAVFAU010000341.1:0-3310 GCA_034002335.1 Bdellovibrionales bacterium
GAATTCAATCCGCTCCTTCTCTACTAAATACCCAAGAGCAGTGGGTGTTTTATCGTGTATGCGTACCAGGGTTCCTTTTGCGTAAAGACAATTTAGAACGTTATAGATTCCTCCCACGTGGTCGAAAACCATAAACGCCGCCGTTCTGACCGGTCTTGGTTTGTTCTCAAAGCGTCTTGAAAAGCTCTCGAATGAGTGAAGCACTGCTTTAGGTTGTCCGGTTGTTCCGGATGACCAAAAAATTAGTCCCGACTCTTGTTTCCGTAGTAGTTGAGAAACCAGGGGGTGGGGCGTGTCTTGGTGCGTAGAGGCTTTCTCTATCTCGAGGACTTCGTCGCGGAACTGTAAGCAATGAGAGACCGGAGGCTGCTTAATGGTGTCGGGCGCGGTGGCCTCCGGGAGGAGGGAAACAATGGTTTTTTTCCTTAGCAGGAATAATAGAGTGGCTATGGATAAAAAATCGAAACTTCCACGAAAGGCTGTGATGGTGCCTGGCTGGATTTCTCGAAGATCGAGGTGATCTTCGAACTCTTCGAGCTTGGAGTGGAGATCTTTATAGGTGAATGCGACATCTTTATCGATAAAAAAAATCTGGTTGGAAATTTCGGAGCTTGAGATCAGCGATGTGATCAAATCTTCAATTCGGCTGATAGAACATGTATTCAACCGAACCCTCCTAGATAGAGAGTTTGCCCGGAAATCATTTGACTCTTTTCCGATAGAAAAAAATCAACGACGTTACCTACGTCATCTACTGTTGCGACCTCTTTGAGGTGTTGCCGTTCGACGAGTTGTGTAACGTGTCGTTTCGGAAGCTGCCTCATGAGATCCGTATCGACGACGGTTGGGCCAACACAATTGATAGTGATTCCAATCGGTCCAAACTCTTTTGCTAGGCTTCTTGTCAGAGATTCGACCGCTGCTTTTGAGGCGGAGTACATACTGACACCCTCTAGGCTGAGGGGCACCGCTACTGTTGAGAAGTTTATGATGCGGCCCGATTTTTGGGAATACATGAGGCGTGCTACACCTTGGCAAAGTTGAAATACGGATACGACGTTGACCTGCAAGATATCTCGCGTGGTTTGGAGTGAAGAAAAAAGCGCAGAATTATAACTTGAGATCGCCGCGTTGTTGATGAGGCCGTAGATACTAGGGTGTTGGCTAGCTAGAGAGTTTAAAAAGTGAGCGACGGCGGTCGGGTCGCGTAGATCAAGGGCGAAGTGCTGGTAATTTTTTTTTGTTGAAAAGGATTGTGCTCCTTGGATGTCTCTACTGCAGCCTACGACAAAATAACCTTGATCGAGATAGCGATGAGCAAGCGCCTGACCTATACCCCTACTGGTTCCAGTGATAAGTAGGGTTTTCATATCAGGACTCGTTCTGAAGTCGATTTAAGATATACTGATTAAGACTTTTCATTGTTAGAAAAGGACTGTTTTTCTCCGAAAAAATGCGGTCGTCTGTTAGGAGAACTGGGCGACCAATATGCTCAGAGATTCGTGTTTCGAGTTCAAGAACGAAACTCACGAGACTGAGGGAGTCCAAAGCCTGCTTACCTTCGCCCCAGAGGTGAATTTGTCCTCGGCTAAAGGCCTGGATGTCTTCGGCGGAAGCGAAGGACTCGAGGCTTTCCGTCACCAGTTGCTCGAGAGCACGTTGATCAATCGGTTTTAAAAGCATCTCACAAATTGTCTGACCCTCGATAGATCCTGTCAATTGAAACGATCCCTCGAGCATGTTCTCTTTCCGATTTGTCCATGTTCAACTGATTGTTGACCCTAGGCCTCTAGATGGGGGTAGGCCGGATGCGGTCGCGAGGCGTTAATCTAAAGATCCATCGCATGAATTTAATTTGGATCGATAACGACTTCGCTTGCGCCCTCAAGGTATGGGCGAAGTTCCGCGATCTTCTCGCGATCAGAGGGTGTGACGAAGGTGATGGCTTGCCCGTCTCGCCCGGCTCGCGCCGTGCGACCGATGCGATGAAGAAAGTCTTCCGGATGATAAGGCAGATCGTAACTGATGACGGTTTCGATGTGGGGAATGTCCAGCCCGCGAGCCAGAAGATCGGTCGTAACGAGTATGTGAAAAATCTTTTCCCGAAACTCGCGCACAATGCGGGTTCGGTGGCCTTGTGACATGCCGCCATGAATGGCGCCGTGACGAACTCGTTCTTGCGTCAGGTGTTCCGACAAAAATTCGCATTCCTCTTGGCTCGCGGCGAAGACCAGAATTGAACTCTTCTCTGACTTCGTCAGACCTTTGTGGGCGAAGTCGATTTCATCCAGCAGATGATCGAACTTATCTCGTCGATTGAGATAAACGATCTTTTGTCGCAAGGAGTTCACCGGTGATTCTGCGTCTTCCATTCGTAGCATGACGGGTGTCTTCAGTGTGAAGACGCTTGCGGTCGCGGCGACCTCGTCGTTGAAGCTTGCCGAGTACATGAGTGTTTGCCAGTTGCCACGCATCGTCGCTCGAATACTTTTAAGCTGCGGAAGAAAGCCCATGTCGAGCATGCGATCGGCTTCGTCGAGAACGACAATCGTCATGCCTTGGAGGAGCAGTTTATTCTTTAAAAGGTGATCGTTGAGACGTCCTGGGGTCGCGACAATGAGGCGAGGCCGCTTGTTGAGACGAGTGGTTTGCTTTCCGTCCGGGACTCCGCCGATAACCAGGCAGGATGATATGGGTAGTTCTCCGATCATTTTCTCGAAGACGTCGTGGACCTGCTGGGCCGTTTCGCGATTGTGCGTGAGCACGATGGCGCGCGCATCATGCTGGGATTCGAGGTGTGAGAGCACGGTCAGGGCGAATGCGAGGGTTTTGCCGGTGCCTGTTTGGGCGATTGCGATTAAATCGTCGCCACCGATTCCGACGGGAATGGTACTGGCTTGAACAGGAGTGGGTTCGTTAAAACCTAGCTTCTCGAGTTTTGGAAGGAGCGACGGAACGACGCCGAGTTTAGAAAACGGAGACATCGGTTTCAGCTGTGTAGCTTGTAATGCCACACTCTTCGCCATTGGCGTACACGGGTTTCCACGCGATTTCGGCGTCGGTGATTTCATAGAACTGTGTGAATGGTTCCGAGCAGTTCGTACGGGAATAAAAACGTAAATTCATATTGTTGTTTTGAGGGTCGTGAAGCCCTTGCGGAAAATAAAGTTCAAAGTCCTCCGATTTGAAGTCGAGACGAAAGCTGATGGCAGCTTGTGTTCTGTCGGTCCCGATCTGCATGAAGCTACTTACGGGTGAGTTTGTCGTCTTACATTCGTCGACATCAATCTCTGGGCTATCTGGATCGAGC
>JAVFAU010000342.1:0-3289 GCA_034002335.1 Bdellovibrionales bacterium
GACTTGTTCATGAGCGCGACCGGATCAAGCGCGTTGCCAAGGGACTTCGACATCTTGCGGCCCTGGCCATCGACCACGAAACCATGCGTGACGAGCGCCTTAAACGGAGCTTTGCCCTCAGTCGCCATCGAAGCCAAAAGCGATGTTTGAAACCAACCGCGATGCTGATCGCTGCCTTCGAGGTAGATATCCGCGGGAAAGCTCATGCCCTCGCGGCGCTTTTGAACCGCCGACCAGCAAACGCCGGAGTCGAACCAAACGTCCAAGATATCTTTTCCGTGCGAGAACTCTCCGGCTCCGCATTGAGGACAACTCAGCGCCGTACCCTTTTCGTCTTTCATGAAATCCGTCGCAGGACGCGAGTAATAGGCTTCGATGCCTCCGCCTGTCTCAATCGCATCGGCCACGCGATCCATGACCCCCGCATCCGCGACCACATGCTTGCAGCTCGTGCAGGTGAACACAGGAATCGGAACGCCCCAGATGCGCTGGCGCGAAAGGCACCAGTCGGGACGGTTTCCGATCATCGCGCGCAAGCGAGCTTCGCCCCATGCGGGAACGAACTTGATGTCGTCGATTTCTTTGAGCGCGCGGGCGCGCATCTGCGCCGCTTCCGCTGGAACTCCTTCGGCCGTGTCGAGATCCATGCCCAAAAACCACTGCGGTGTCGCGCGAAAGATCAGCGGTGTTTTCGAACGCCAGTTGTGCGGGTATTGATGCGTGAGTTCTTTGAACGCGAGCAGCGAGCCGTTTTCGCGCAAGCGTTCCACGATCAACGGATTCGCATCCCAGATCTTCGTGCCCTTGTATTCCGGAACTTCGTCGGTGTAGCGACCGGCATCGTCGACGGGAGATAAAACCTTAAGTCCGTACTGAAGACCGACGCGGTAGTCGTCTTGCCCATGGCCTGGCGCCGTATGCACCGAGCCCGTTCCGGCGTCGAGAGTGACGTGTGCGCCAAGAACAAGCGTCGAAGCGCGGTCGTAGAACGGATGGCGTGCGTGCGTGCCGCTGGTTCGAGCGGCTTCTTCAAGCTTCGAACCGGTCACGAAAACGCCCGTCTCCGCGAGCGTAAGGCCTGTCGCGTTTTCAACCGACTCTTTGAGGCCCTTGGCGACGATGATGATGCGCGCCCCGATATCGTAGAAGCCGTATTCGAAATCCGTGTTGAGTGCGATCCCGAGGTTTGCGGGCAGTGTCCAAGGAGTCGTCGTCCAGACCGCGAACCCGACGGGCTTCGTGAACGCTCCAAATGCTTTCGCGCCTTGCGTGAAATCCATTGTGAAGTAGATCGAAGGCGACTTGTGCTCGTGGTATTCCACTTCCGCTTCGGCGAGAGCGGTTTGCAGGGTCGGGCACCAGTAAACAGGTTTTTCTCCGCGATACAGCGTGCCTTTTCTAAGCGCGCGCGCGAGCACGCGCACCTCTTCGGCTTCGTAATCAGGCGACATTGTCAGATACGGGTTTTCCCAATCCGCCATAACGCCGAGTCGTTGAAACTGTTCGCTCTGATGCTTCACCCACTTCGTCGCTTCATCGCGACAAAGCGCCCGCATTTCTGAATCCGTTTTCTCTTTGCGTTTTGCACCGAGAGCTTTCGTGACGTTGATCTCGATCGGAAGACCGTGGCAATCCCACCCCGGATAAAAGGGCGCGCAGTAGCCGGCCATGTTGCGATACTTGATCGTGAAATCTTTTAAACACTTGTTGAGAACATGTCCCGTGTGAATGCTGCCATTCGCGTAGGGAGGACCGTCGGGCATCGTGAAGGTCTTGCCACCCTTGTTTTTCGCAATCAGCTTTCCGTAAATGTTTTTCGTCTTCCACTCCGCGATCATTTGCGGTTCGCGAACGGGAAGGTTGGCTTTCATAGGGAAGTCTGTCTGAGGAAGCTGAATGGTCTCTTTCATAGGCTCTCGAGCCTAGCACGAGAGCCGCCTTCGGGCGAGGGCTAACCGAGAACTGACCGCAGTGCTTTGTGGCCAAGCGAGATGAGAACATTCATCGCTTCGGCGTCGCTCGAAAGGTTTAGTTTCTCCCGGACCTCTTGAACAATCGCCTGACTGCGGTCGCTCATGATCGCGTTTTGGGGCACAAGTGGTGCCGTGAGAATAGGGGGCGCAAAGCCCGATGATCTCACGGTCTGAACGGTGGCGGTTTGAACTGTGTTTGTCTGAACCGTGTTGGATTGCGTGAACGCGGCTCCAGATGGAGCATCGAACTGACGCATGGTTTCATTGATCTGCCGCAAGTCGGAGATGAACGTTTGGCTGCTCACAGGGGCTTCTGTCTCGATGCGCGTAGCTTCCAAGCGTGTGTTGGACCGGTAGTAGAGGGTCATCAGCCGGTCAGGGTCACTGGCTTGTTTGCGCACATGTCCGGGCTGATTCACAAGCCAATTGAATGCGGCCTGCAAGTCCCCTCGTCCGTATGTCGTCGTCACGGCATTGTTTGAGTTTCCCGTTGAAGTTCCCGAAGCCGAATTCATTGGGCCTGTGGAGCCACCCATATTGGTCGACGATCCGCCGGATGAACCACCCGATGGGCCGGAAGACGCGGAATGGTGAGGGTTCTGGGGACCGGCCGACGACATAGGGGCGGGACGTTAGCGACCCACCATGGAGTCACTCAATAAAAAAACCGATACTGCCTAAAGCTTAAGCAGCTATTTGGGGTCTGCGTAATCACGCGCGACAATTCCGTACTTTTCGATCTTTCGAAGCAGAGTTTTCTTAGGAATATTCGCGTGCAATGCTGTTTGATTGATGCGCCCTTTAAAGGTTTTGAGTGCCTTGACAATGAACTCGCGCTCAAAAGCCTCTTTGTGCTTGTTGAAATCGAGTGTGTCGCCGCCAATCGAAACACTCGGAGCCGTATCGTCCGTATCCGCATCGTCGTCGAGCGCATCGAGTGAAAGATCATCGGTGTCGAGGTCAAGATCCGCGTCGTCTGAAAGGTCATGAGCCGCTGCCGATTTGGAGAGCCCGGCGGAGTTTCCAGAAACATTACCAGAACCGCCGTCGGAAGCATTTTCGAGCGTTGCCGAAGAGGCATCGGCCGTCGCACGAAGTTCGTCGAGGCCTTTGCCATTGAGCTGCACGCCGACCGTCGAAAGAACGCTCTCCGGAATCGATCCAATCGTGAGTGTGTTGTTGGTCTCAAGAATGAAGCAGTGTTCGATGACGTTTTCGAGTTCGCGGATGTTGCCTGGCCAGTTGTAGCGTTTGAAGACAGCCATCGCGTCCGCGTCTGCGTTCGTGATGCGTTTTCCATGAGCCACGTTGAACTT
>JAVFAU010000343.1:0-3286 GCA_034002335.1 Bdellovibrionales bacterium
CAAGATCATCAACAACCGCGTTGTTGTCGATGGACAAGTTCTTTTGCCACGCGATCTTAGCCGCATCCTCGCGGTCATCGCACAGTACGGCGAAGCCCAGGCTTCAAGTCTTGTGACTCTCAGCCCTGTCGCGCAGAGAAAAATCGCGCAGATGATTTCGAATCACATCGGAAATCCGGAAATCGAGGTTCTTCCGATCAACGACAAGTTCATTCTCGAGGGAACCGTCAGCGATGCGGCCGAAATGGCTCGTGCCGTACAAATTGCGCAAATGTACGTTCCCGACATGATCAAAGAGGCCGGAGAAAAAGAGGGCACGATCATCAAGGTGAAAAAAGAGTTCGTCTTGAACCTCATTCGTGTTCGCGACGCCCCTCCTAAAGAGCCTGCGAAGATCATTCAAATCGTCGTTCACTTCGTCGAGCTTTCAAAAAGCTACGCGAAGGGATTCCGCTTCCAATTCACGCCTCAAATCAGCGACAACTCCGGCGTCTCACTGAGCAGCGACACTCGTCAGCCAGGCGGTGTCGTGTCTTCAATTACGGCGGTGATCTCGAATCTCTTGCCAAAACTGAACTGGGCCAAAGAGCACGGGCACGCTCGCGTTCTCGAAAGCACGACTCTTCTTGTCACGGACGGTTCCGAGGGCCGAATCTCAAACGAAACCGAGATTCCGTTCACCGTTTTCTCGCCGCAAACAAACAACGCAAGTTCAAGCAAGTCGAAGATCGGCATCAACGCTCAAATCGGCGCGCGCATCAACAACCCGCGTTCCGATGCGATCGAGATGACGATGAACTTCGGAATGTCCCAATTGGTCGATATGAGTTCAGCCGGACCGATCGTATCCACAAGTCTGGTCAATACGAAGGTCACGGTTCGCAGCGGACAAAGCGCCGCAATCGGCGGACTCATCCTCAATTCAAGCAATACGGCCTACAACAAGCTTCCGCAATCCGTTGAGAATCCCCTGATCTCGCTCTACGCGTCGAAACAGTTCACGCGAAAACAGAGTCAGTTCGTGGTGTTCGTCACACCTCTTATCAAAATCAGCGCGAGCCAAGGTTCGGAAAAAATTAAATCCAAGTTCAAGCTACGCGACTAACGTCTCAGGACGATTTTTCTTAGCTCCAGTGAGGGTTTAGCCTCAGCTCTGTCCCATTTTGTGCCGATAGAGCTTAAGATGGCTGTGAATCCTAACTCCTTTATTATCGGCGTTACAGGCGGCAAAGGCGGCATGGGCAAAAGCGTTTTCAGCGCAAACCTTGCCCTGGCGTTCGCGCTTGAAATGAAACAACCCACTTTGCTGATCGACTTCGATTCGCAGAGTTGCGGTGACCAGAACTTTCTTCTCGGCATGCGCGAAGTGAAAACCGTGGCTGAGCTTGCGAACTTCACGGGCTCGATCACTCCGCAGACCGTGCCTTCTGTCGCGACCATGGTGCCCGGAACGTCGATGGGTTATATCGCGGCCGTACGCGGACGAGATGAAAACCTCGGTGGTGGCGTCGAACAAGTTATCAAGCAAATCGAAAACCTTTCGAACGTGTTTCGTTACATCATTTTGGATTTAGGAAACCAGCTTGGCCCAATGCAGATGGCCGCCATCGAAAAAACCACGGCCCTCCTACTGGTGACGGCGCCCGAAGTTCTGGCGGTTAATCAGACAATGCGCATGATGACCGAACTCTTGGCGGCGAATCTTCCGACGGAAGTTCTTCAAATCATCGTCAACAAAGCAAGCCCTGCAGGGCTCGCACCCGCGTCCATTGGCCAAAGCCTGCGTAAAAATATTCTGGGTATCATTCCTCAAGATGACGCCACCGTTATGGGTTCGGTCGCGCGCTCAGCTCCGTTTGTAATCAGCGCGCCAAAATCGGCCGTCGCGACTTCTCACTTCGACGTCGTTCGACGACTGACGGGCGGTCTGCTTCAACAGCTCAAAGCCGCAACGAAACCACAAAAGCTTCAGATCAAAGAGTCCGCCAAACCAGCCGACGCTCCTGCGAACGCCGCGCGAGCGAAAGGCATTAAGAACCTCGATCCACGAACGGCTCTGAAGCTTACAATTCACAATGAATTGATCAAAGCCATGGATCTCAAAAAGGGCGTTACCGATACGCAAGGCGACCCTGACAAAGAGGCCGAACTACGAAAGAAGACCAATGCCGTTATCGCGACGATTCTCGATAAAGAATCGCCCGGGCTCGGACGTGATGATCGCGCGCGCATTATCACCGAAGTCCTCGATGAAGCGCTCGGTCTCGGCGCCCTCGAAGACCTGCTTGCGGATTCCGCGGTTACTGAAATCATGGTTTGCGGACACGAAAAGATCTACATCGAAAAGAATGGTCTCGTTCAATTGAGTCCGACCAAATTCACGTCAAACTTCCACTTGCGCAAAGTGATCGAGCGCATCGTCGCGCCGCTTGGTCGTCAGATCAATGAATCGGTTCCCTACGTGGATGCTCGCCTTCAAGATGGCTCCCGCGTGAACGCCGTCATTGAACCTCTTGCAATCGACGGACCGGCTGTTACGATTCGTAAGTTCCGCAAGGGCTCAATCAACCCAGACACGTATCACAAAGAATGGAACGCCTGTACCGCGAACATGATGGAGTTCCTCCGCATCTGCGTCGCGAACAAAATGAACGTCATTATTTCGGGCGGTACCGGTTCCGGTAAAACGACTCTGCTCAATACGCTTTCGAGCTTCATTCCCTCGAATGAACGCGTTGTCACCATCGAGGACGCCGCCGAACTTCAATTGAAGCAAGAGCACGTGGTTCGCCTCGAAACACGCCCCGCGAATATGGAAGGCACGGGAGCCGTCACAATTCGCGACCTCGTTAAGAACTCTCTGCGCATGCGTCCCGACCGTATCGTTGTCGGAGAATGTCGTGACGGAGCCGCGCTCGACATGCTCGGAGCCATGTCGACGGGTCACGATGGTTCGATGACGACCATTCACGCCAACAATCCCAAAGAGGCTATCGGTCGTATCGAGAACCTTTGTATGATGGCCGGCATGGGACTCCCAGCGAACGCGATTCGTGAACAAATCGCGAACGCCGTGAACCTCATCGTTCAAATTCAAC
The DNA here is from genome assembly GCA_034002335.1 of Bdellovibrionales bacterium. Taxonomy (GTDB): domain Bacteria; phylum Bdellovibrionota; class Bdellovibrionia; order Bdellovibrionales; family JAMPXM01. Next base: position 3,099 of record JAVFAU010000343.1, read on the forward strand.
GCCTTTCAGATGGATCCAGAAAACTCATCAGCATCTCCGAAGTTCAAGGCATGCAAGGTGAAGTCGTCACACAACAGGAAGTTTTCCGCTTCGTCGAAAAGGGATTCGATCGCAACCGTAAAATCGTCGGCGAATTCCAGGCGACAGGTTTGATTCCCAAGTGTATCGAAAAATTCGAAAAGCGCGGC
>JAVFAU010000344.1:0-3273 GCA_034002335.1 Bdellovibrionales bacterium
GGACGAGAAGTCAGCCACTACAAACAAAACAAAAAAGCCGTTCCTCTCGAACTCGCTCTCAAGCACACAGCCGCGCGCAAACTCGTCTTTGACTCTCTCAACGAACGTCTCGGCGGGCGTTTGCGCTTCGCGGTTTGCGGAGGAGCGCCGCTCAACAGGCAAATCGCGGAGTTCTTTCACGCCTCGGGCATCTTGATCCTTGAGGGCTACGGCCTTACCGAAACGACGGCCGCGGTGTTCGTCAACACGCCTTTCGATTACCGCTTCGGCACGGTCGGAAAGCCGATCGGAGAAGTGCAGGTTAAAATCGCGGAAGACGGTGAGGTCCTTGTGAAATCGCGCAAGGTCATGCGCGAGTATCTAGGCGATTCCGACTCGACTTCACGAGTCCTACAAGACGGTTGGTTTCATACCGGAGACATCGGCGAACTCGACGAACAGGGGCATTTGACGATCACGGATCGAAAAAAAGATCTCATAAAAACCGCGGGCGGAAAATACGTCGCGCCTCAACGCCTTGAAGGCCTCTTAAAGCTTTCGCCATTCATTTCAAACGTCCATATTCACGGCGATCAAAAGAAGTATTGCGTCGCCCTCATCACGCTTGCGACCGACACGCTCTCATCTTGGGCGAAAGAAAACGGCGTGCAGCCGAGTTCAGATGTACCGTTTGCTCGTCATCCCAAAGTCCGCGACCTCATTCGACGCGCGGTCGCCGAAGCCAACGCACAGCTCGCGCCGTTTGAGACGATCAAGAACTTCGCAATTCTTGAACGCGACTTCACGATTGAAAATGACGAACTCACGCCATCGCTGAAAGTAAAACGGAAAATCGTCGACAATCGCTATGCCGACGTTATTCAAACCCTTTATTGATTCGCCAAGGGGGCAGAATCTCGCGCGACCGAGAGAATCATCCGAACGGCTTCGTCGACATGATGACTCAAAATCGCGTGCTCGCCCTCTCGTATTTCCTCAATACGCCCTAGACCGCTTTCCTGTCGTACTTCGCCGGCTAAGCGAATGGTCTCTCGCTGTAGATGCAAACGCGTCGGAACCTCGTGCGCACTGATCAAAAAATGAGTGCGTGGCCAAGCCGCCATGTTTTCAGTTCTCAAATCGAAGGCTTCCGCCGCGCGAATTTGGTCGACAAGCGCGGCATGCACGATCTCGTACTTCAACCCCATTTGTCCGTTCGTGAGTTGCGTATCTGGAAAATCTCGCAAGAGACCGGTTGCGACCATTTTGGCCGCGTTCTCACGCGCCATTTTCACAAGACTCGGCCCCGCAAAAGGATTCATCCACGAAAGCATATCCGCGACCGAACGTCCGAGTAAAAACTGAGGAGCGTGCTCGCCCGGCACAACAAGCGGAGCGACAAAGACGAGATCAGAGACCGCCCCTATTCCGAGTTTTCGGTTCCCATCCCTATAAAGCTCGGCAAAGCGCGAACCCGGAGCTGAACCGTAAGAGTAGCCAAGCACTATCAGCGGCCCTTTTACGCGCGCTCGAAGCAGAACCGCTTCGGCCTCCTTCACGAGATCGTCGAGTGTGAATTCTTTCGCGTTCTCTTTTGCCGGGTTTTCTTTTTCCAGAGTCGCTCTTGAACTGAACCGAAGGGATTCCGCCTGCGTGCTGTAGCTGAATACTAAAAGTCCTTCGCCCTTGGAGTTTCCGATAAACGCATTTTGAAACTCACGCAAATCAGAGAGAGGCGTAAAAAGTCCGCTGAACAGCACGACCGTCGGTCGCCCCGTACGAGCTTTGAAATGTTCAAAATAGACATGACGACCCTCGACTTCAACCTGGCTGGCGTGCACGCGGGGATGAAGATTCAAAGCCCCGGTTCGAAACAAATCACCGCAACTGCCGGCAACACTGGCGAGCGCCTCGGCACCAGAAACCAAACCAGATAAGATTAAAACGACAAGAACTAGGCCGTTCAAACGAAGGCGCGAGAAGAGAAACATGCGGGGCAATGTAACCGCCCGCTCGCCGTCTGTCAGCCTTACAGATAGAAACGGAACGAAATACTCGCGTAAGCCCCACCCATGTCAAAACTACGATTTGAGCCATCCGAGTTCTTAAGCGGACTACCTTCTTGCTGACCACCTGAGATCGCGGCGGTCCCTTTGGTACTCTGGATCTCGCCCACTCGTAGACTGCGATATCCCAGCTCAAATGCAATCGTGGTTGTATCAACGAACCATGTTTCCGCATTCAAATAAAGACGCCAAGTCGGAGCACGAACCGAGGCTCTTTCTTCATAGTCCCCGATCCCGTAAGCCGCCGCTCCCGCGGGGGTCATACGGTAATCTTGATCAAGCGAAACAAACGCATATCCAAGACCGCCACCAAGCGACACTCGCGAGGTCGGTGTTCGAATAAACGGAGCCTCGAATCCGACACTGGGAATCGCGGCGTGAACGCGGGAATCCAGTTCAAAAAGCTTTGTCCCCGTAGCTGCCTCCGAAACCTGAATACCTGAAAGCGAGCTTCCGACCAAATACTCCCCACCTATACGAAACAGGAGCTTTTGAGCCATGGACGGCAGCGAAAACGCGATCCCGATTTCTCCGGAGTAACTCGCTTGCACCACTTGATCTGACCGCGCGCCCGCTCCAGCCGCTTGCCCGAAGGCATGGTCACTCATATTCGACGGACCGTACGATGCTCCGAAGTACGTGTGAAACAACTCGCTTCCAAAATCAAAACGGCGCGCCTCGGCCGCAGGCATAAACACCGAAGCGGCGAACAGAAAGCCAAATACGAGTGATCCAAGAGCGGAACGAGCGGGTGAAAAAACAGATACCTTCATTCGTATATCTTAAAGCGTTTTCGGCACTCACTGTAAACCTCATAGTGCCGTCTTCTTACGATGCCGCAAATTGGCATGTGTGGCACATAGCTTGCCTTGCAAACTCCCGTTGACGCTTTAACCGCGAACGAACGGAAGATTCATGACAAACTCGCAGACACATCGAGTACAGTTTTCAAAACTCTTCGTCACCGCCTTGTGCGCGCTCCTTCTTGGCGCCAGCCTCGCTGGATGCGACAAGAAAAGTTCCGAAGAGGGTAAAATCGCGATTACCCCAATGGCCGCTCCCACGGAAACGTGCGCGACCGGCATGCCCTACTCGGGAAACTGGAACGGTGGAGCCTGGGGCCAAAACTTCGCTCAGTTGAATGTCGTTCCCTACGGCCACGGCATGCCTAACTATCACCACGGCGCACGCCCCGGTCTTCAGAACTTCACGACAAGCGGTTATTGCG
>JAVFAU010000345.1:0-3249 GCA_034002335.1 Bdellovibrionales bacterium
CTTTTTCGGAGGCCGATCGTGCGTCGGCTGTCCTCAAGACGAGGCCTTGTTTTTAAGGCTTCGTGTGTTCCTGAGAGGGTTTGTTTGGGCGCTGCGTCGGGCGCTTTTCCGCGCATGTCTGCGAATCACAAACGGGCGCCCTCAGCCGCATCGTTACTAGGGAAAAACGAGTTTTAGTGCGTGATTTGCGCGGTTCTGTTTTCATGTTCTTGCGAGAGTTGCTGGCGAGAGATTTCGCATGGGTTTCGACAGCGACACGTCTTTTTTTATCCGGTTTTTCTCCGGTCGGTCGAGTGGGGCTTTGTCGACTTTCGGCATTTCGATTTCAAGACGGCTTGAGGTTAGGACCATCGGGCTGCTGATCTTTTGGGCGATCGGTTTGGGTGGTTTTCAACGTCCTCTCAATTTCAACCAAAAATGGTTTCTCAATTCCTGCCATTTCGCTTACTTATAGCATCACGAAGAAAATTTAGCGGATTGCTTGAACGCATTCTTTTTTGGGGTCCTTGGGCATGAGCATCATGAATAGGTTTACTCGTCTCTCGATCTTGCGACTGAACACGTCGCCGAATTCGCAGCAAGGTGCGCGTTCGGGCGCGTTCCTCGGTTTGGCTCTGGTTGCGGCGCTTTCAATGGTATTGACGGCGTGCGAGTGGGGTTCGATTGGTTATAACAAAGGGTATGCGCCAGAACAGCCGATCGCATTCTCTCACGAACTGCACGCGGGTCAGTACAAGATGCAGTGTCTTTACTGCCACTCGAATGCGGAACGTGGAAATCAAGCGACGGTTCCGAGCTTGAATCTTTGCATGAACTGTCACTTGGTTGTTGCGGCCGACAAGCCGGAAATCCAGAAACTTTCGGAGGCGTACAACAACAACACTCCGATCGCGTGGAAGAAGGTGCATTTGTTGCCTGACCACGTTCGCTTTAATCACAAACGTCACGTTGAGAAGTACGGCGCGCCAACGGCCTGCCACAAGTGCCACGGACCAGTTGAGTCGATGGAAGTCATGTATCAGCACTCGAGTCTCTCGATGGGCTGGTGTATTAACTGCCACCGCGAAAAAGAGAACCAGGCACCTGTTAGCTGTTCAACTTGTCACTATTAATTGAGACTCGGGTAAGGATTTTCAACCACAATGAATACTCAAACAGATTCTCAGACAATTTCTCAGGCAACTTCTCAACCGGGGACTCTTAGCGATTCGACGTCTGGTTCATCTGTTAACGGAGCTCCTCTTTCGGAAGGCGCGCGTTACTGGATGAGTCTCGATCAATGGGGGGGAGATCCCGCGTTGGCCGAGCGCATGGAAAACGAATTCATGTCGTCACCGTTGGCGAGCCAAGACGGTAAAGACGGTTTTGCGCGTCGCGAATTCTTAAAGGTGATGGGTGCGAGTTTCGCGCTAGCGACAACGGGTTGTGTGCGTCGTCCTGCGACTCACATCATCCCATACGCTCAGGCTCCGAAAGACACGGTTCCTGGCGAACCAAACTACTACACGTCGACTTGGTTCGATGGCCACGAAGGTTCGGGTCTCCTTGTGAAGACGCTCGAAGGCCGTCCAATTAAGGTAGAAGGTAACCCGTCGCACCCAATCAATTCGGGTGGTTTGACGGCGCGAGCGCACGGCGAGATTCTCTCTTTGTACGATCCAGATCGTCTGCGCGAGCCGGTTCGCAACCTCCTCAACGAGGCGCGCACGAACAAAGAATCGATCAAAACGACGTTTGAAGAGGCCGACGGCAAAATTATCGCGGCTTTGAAAGAAGGCGGAGCTGTTGTCCTTACGGGCACCAAGCCGTCTCCTTCGCTCAAGGCGATCATCGGTGATTTCTCGAAAGCTTACGGCGCTCGTTGGGTGCAGTACGACACGCTTCCGGTCGAAGCGATCCGTCTTGGACAGAAAGCGTCTTACGGCCGCGCTGTTTTGCCGCGCTACCGTTTTGATCTCGCGAAACTTGTTGTTTCAATCGATGCCGACTTCCTTGGAACGTTGATCTCATCTGTTGAATTCACGAAGCAGTGGACGCCAGGTCGCAAGCCAGGACCAGACATGAATCGTTTGGTCGTGTTCGAGTCGGCGATGTCGCTGACTGGTATGAACGCGGACGACCGTGTTCGTATTCGCGCATCTCAGCAGCTCGACGTCGTTTTGGCGTTGATCGCTCGTGTCGCGGGGCTCGGAAAAGGTGCTGTGTCGATTCCTTCCGGAATCGCGGCTTCGGTGAAGCAGTTTGAAGGCACGGCGCTCGCGCTGGGGCTTGACGAAAAACTCTTCGATAAAGTGGCTCTCGAACTTCTCGCGGCTCGCGGCAAGTCGCTTGTCATCGCGGGTGGTTTGACGACCTTGACAGATCGTCAAGTCGAGCTTCAGATCGCGGTTAACGCGTTGAACTCGATGCTTGGAAACGACGGCAAGACAATCGATCACGACGCGGCTCCTTACGAGACGTTGAACGGTTCGGCGGAAGCCTTGAACGCGTTGATCGCGGATATGGCGGCTGAAAAAGTAAAGACGCTTGTCATTGATGACTTGAATCTCAACTACGTCCTTCCGGCCAACAGCGGCTTCCAAGAGGCCCTGAAGAAAGTCGGAACGGTTGTCTACACGGGCAATCGCAATGACGAGACGGGTGGATCCGCGCACTGGGTTCTTCCGGCGGGTTCGAGCCTTGAATCTTGGGGTGATTTCGAACTTCAAACGGGTGTTTTCTCGATTCAGCAACCGACGATCATGCCTCTCTACAAAACGCGTTCGCTTGGAGAATTGTTACTTGCGTGGACGCAAGCGGCATCAGGCGCTTCCGCGCGTGCGAAGTCGGCGACGACATGGCACGAGTTCGTGAAGGCGACTTGGCGCGCGGACATTCAGTCGAAAGTCGATGCCGGCCGCGGTAAGAGCTTCGATGACTTCTGGTTGTCGATCCTTCAGGCGGGCGTTGCCGTGAATGCGGGACGACGCGATCGTACGGGCTCGGGTCGTGCGTTCGTTGGAAGCCTCAATGTGAAGCCATCAGTGACAGAAGGGTACGAGCTTGTTCTTTACCCTTCGATTCAAATCGGCGACGGACGTTTGGCGAACATCGCTTGGCTTCAAGAACTTCCAGATCCGGTTACGAAAGTCGTATGGGACAACTATCTTGCGATCAGTCCAGCGATGGCGCGCAAAGAAGGTCTCAAACAGGGCGATATGGTTGAGGTCACGGTCGGTGAAGCGACGGTGAAGGCTCCGGTTCTTGTTC
>JAVFAU010000346.1:0-3237 GCA_034002335.1 Bdellovibrionales bacterium
ACCCTCTGGAGGCGTCTGTCGGGCTTCATGTGCTCAGCCTAGGGGCTTCTGGCTCTCCCCATGTCGTTGTCCGTGCCATTCTCGTGCGTTGTGACGCTCAAAGCCTCTCGTGCTACTTCATCGAGAAAATCGGCCATCACCAATACGTTAACCTGGAGTTCAAAAAAAACGACGATGTCCTCTTTGGCGGCCCGATCCGTGTGCGAGCCGATGAGGTCATGAGCTTCTGTATTGCGAATAAAGCACGTTTTTACAGCACGAAGAGCTTTATTGCACAGTGCCGAGTCATCAATGACGAGATGGTGAAGCTTCAAGAGGGACTTTTGGCAGGAACTTTAGGGGAAGCTTTTCCAGAACTCGAAATAGATTCCAAGAAGACCGGCTACGTGATGTAATCCGCAAGGATGAAGGCAAATATTCTTCCTCTCCTCGGATTCATTCCGCGCCTGGGGGAAGGCACTTTTGTGGCTCCAGGCGCCTCGATTATCGGCGATGTAAACATCGGACAGAATTGCTCGGTTTGGTTCTCCACGGTCATTCGCGGGGATGTCGGTCCAATTGAAATTGGCGATGAAACCAACATTCAAGACGGTTCGATCATTCATGGCACTTTTCATAAGGCTTTTGCCAAGATCGGAAGCCGTGTCACGGTTGGACACCTCTGCATGCTTCATGGGTGCGAGATCGGCGACCTGTGCTTGATCGGCATGGGAACGACGATCATGGACGGAGCGAAAATCCCGTCGCGCTCCATTGTCGGCGCCGGAAGCCTCGTAACGGAGAACGCGAGCTTTCCCGAAGAAGGTTGGTTGATTCTCGGGCGGCCGGCGAAAGCCGTACGAAAGCTCAAGCCCGAGGAATTAGCGTTCCTCGAAAAATCGGCGGACAACTATTTGATGTATAAAGACTGGTATCAAAACCCCTCTCAACATAAGGCGCGCCCATGAGCAAAATGATCGAGACCCCCCGGTTTGCTTTAACGTTTGATGACATTCTTCTTGTTCCTCAATACTCGGAAATTATTCCGTCGATGGTGACGACGAAGTCATTTTTCGCGCGTGATATCACGTTCAGCTCGCCGATCATTTCGGCGGCGATGGATACCGTGACGGGCCACAAGATGGCGCGGGTGATGGCTCAGCAGGGGGGGCTGGGAATCATTCATAAGAACATGACAATCGAAGAGCAGGCACTTGAAGCGGAAAAGGTGAAGAAATATGAGTCGGGCATGATTCGCGATCCGATCACTCTGTCGCCCGATAAGAAAGTCGCGGATGCGCTTGAGATTATGCAAAAGTATTCGATTTCAGGCGTACCCATCACCGTGAACGGAAAACTGGTCGGGATTCTTACGAATCGCGATCTACGCTTCGAGCGAAACGTGAATCAGCTGATTCAAGACGTGATGACGAAAGAAAACCTCGTTACGGCCGAAGTCGGAACGAATCTCGAGAAGGCAAAAGAGATTCTGCAAAAGCATCGCATCGAAAAGCTTCCGATTGTCGACAAAGAAGGCCGCCTTAAAGGGCTCATCACAATCAAGGACATCGAAAAAGCGAAGGAATACCCTCTTGCAACGAAAGACTCACACGGCCGTCTCGTGGCTGGTGCGGCTGTCGGAATCGACGCGACTTCACGCGATCGCGTGCAAGCTTTGGTCGCGGCTGGTACCGATGTTATCTGCGTCGATACAGCGCACGGACATTCGAAGAATGTTCTCGATATGGTCGAGTGGGTCGCGAAAACGTTTAAAGACACGATTGTCGTCGCTGGAAACGTCGTGACGGCGGATGCGACCGAGGCTTTGATTGATCGTGGCGCGGAAGTCGTGAAGGTCGGTATCGGTCCAGGGTCAATTTGCACGACACGGGTCGTTGCCGGCGTTGGGATGCCGCAGATCTCGGCGATCATCGAGTGCTCAACGGCCGCAAAGAAGAAAGGTAAAACCATCATCGCCGACGGCGGTATCAAGTACTCGGGCGATGTCACCAAGGCTTTGGCGCTCGGAGCTTCAAGTGTGATGGTTGGAAACTTGCTTGCGGGTGCGGATGAAAGTCCCGGTGAAACGCTTTTGTTTCAAGGTCGTACATACAAGGTTTATCGCGGCATGGGGTCGCTCGGTGCGATGGCGAAGGGATCGAAAGATCGCTATTTCCAAGGTGACGTGACTGACTTCGAAAAGCTCGTGCCCGAAGGCATCGAAGGAAAGGTTCCTTATAAAGGCAGTGCCTCGGCTATTCTTCACCAGCTTGTCGGCGGTGTGAAGAGCGGGATGGGATACATGGGGTCGCAAACGATCGAAGAACTTCAAAACAAAGCGAAGTTTGTTCAGATATCGTCGTCGGGACTGCGTGAATCGCATGTTCACGACGTCAGCATTACGAAAGAAGCACCAAACTACCGACTTGAGTAGGTGAAGGAGAAGAGAGTGAGTCACGCGAAATCAGGTTGGGATCAGAAAATTGAAGGTGGGTTCATCGTTCTCGATTTCGGAAGCCAGTTAACGCAGTTGATTGCGCGGCGTCTTCGAGAGCTTCACTATTATTCGGAGCTTTTGCCGTTCGATACGCCACTTGAAGAAATCCGCAAGCGAAAGCCGAAGGGGATTATTCTTTCCGGCGGCCCTTCGTCGGTGCACGAAGAGGGCAGTCCGCGAGCCGATGTTAAAGCGCTTCGTGAGATCGCGCCGTTGATGGGAATTTGCTATGGGATGCAGCTTATTTCGCACGCGCTCGGCGGAAAGGTCGAGGCGGCCAGCAGTCGTGAGTACGGTCACTGCTATGTGAATTGGTCCGAAGCCTTGGCGCCAAGAGTGCCGGTTTCTCAAAAAGTATGGATGAGTCACGGCGATGTCGTGCGCGTTCCGCCTCCTGGGTTTAAGATCGTCGCTCAGAGCGACACGGGGCACGCGGCCGCGATCAAGGGAGACGGTGTTTGGGCCGTGCAGTTTCACCCTGAAGTCGCCCACACGGATCACGGCGTTGAACTCTTAAAAGAGTTCGCAGTCGGGGTTTGCGGAGCGAAGCCTGAATGGAAGCCAGATTCGATTGCGGGACACTTGATTCGCGGAATTCAAGAACGAGTCGGCTTAGAAGACAAAGTCCTATGCGGCCTTTCGGGTGGCGTCGATTCGTCGGTCGTCGCGGCTCTTTTGACCAAAGCTCTCGGTCCGGAACGAGTTTATTGTGTGTTTGTGAACAACGGGCTGCTTCGTAAAAATGAATACGAAGATGTTTT
>JAVFAU010000347.1:0-3235 GCA_034002335.1 Bdellovibrionales bacterium
TGCGACTTCAAGAAGAGTGGGGTGCAAGTGGCATTGATATCAATATGGGGTGCCCGGTTCGCAAGGCCTTAAGTCATAACTACGGGGTGTCGCTTATGGGTGACGCTGGTTATGCTGCGGAAATCGTGAAGATGACGGTTCGACACACGACTCTTCCTGTTTCCGTGAAGCTTCGTGCGGGGCCGAAGGGGGCGGGTCAAGAAGCGTCTGAGGCTTCCGGCGCGTCAGCTCCTGGGGCCGCGGGGCTCGATTTTCTATTGCGATTTGCGGATGGTCTTGTGCAAGCCGGAGCCGAGAGCTTGACGCTTCATCCGCGGACGGCGGAGCAAAAGCGGCGGGGACTTGCGGATTGGGAGCAGATTCGCGTTTTGCGTGAAAGTGTTCCTGTCGCGATTATCGGTAACGGAGACGTGCAAACAGCTGACGATGTGTTTCGCATGCTCGAGCAAACGTCGTGTGATGCGGTTATGGTGGGCCGGGCTTTGACGGCGCGTCCATGGCTTTTGTGGCAAGTCGGGGAACGGCTCGGGTGGCCGGAGCCGCCGGGACAGGAAGGGCGAAAGGCTCCGGCGACGCCAGAGGAAGAAGGGGTCGAGTACGGTCGCGCGCTTTTGAAGTTGATTGATAACCTTGTCGAGTTTCACCCGCCGACTGAAAAGGCGAATTGGTCTGAGGATCTTTTGATAAGAAAAGCGCGGTTTTACCTGAAGAATTCCTGCCCTTGGATCGGGTTTGGGCATGAGCTTGAGGCGCGCGCATCAAAAGCGAAAAGCATGGTGGAGTTGCGGCAGACGGTCGAGCATTTCTTTGGAGGGGCTTACGGCGTTCATACCATGAGCCCACGAACGGATTTGCGTTACTGAAGGGTGGCCGAAGATCTACTCAATTGGAAGTTCGATTTGAATTTCCGCACCTTGGGAGGCGTTTCGTGCCGCCAGCTGACCGCCATGCACGGATGCGACCGTGGCCATAATCACGGAACCTAGGCCGACGCTGAGGCGTGGTGGTGGACTTTCCTCGCTTGCATCCGTGTCAGATTGGGCGATGTAGCGCGAAAACCGCTTTTCTCCAAAACTCTTGAGAGCTTCGGGTGAGAACCCGGGGCCGTCGTCTTTGATGAGCAGGCGGGCCATGGATCGTGGATGTGCCGCGTGTTCGAGTGTGATGTGTACGGAGTTCTTTGCAAACGAAGCCGCGTTGTTGAGGGCGTTTCGAATCATGCGCTGAAGTAAAACGGGATCGCCTTGAACGAGAAATCTTTTTTCCGTTTCGGGTGGAATCGAAAGCGAGAGCTCGATGTGTTTTCCGACTTTAGGATCAGCTTTGCAGAGGTCGACTTGTTCGCGTAAAAGCTGCGCGAGATCTACGGGCTTCGCCGAACTTAAGTAGCGAGGATCTTTCACCTGCGCAAGGAAGAGCAGGTCTTCAACGAGTCTTGCGAAGTAGTCGATTTCTTTCTGAGCGAGAACAAATAGCTCGCCCTTGGTTTTTTCATCAAGCGATGCTTGGCGCATCTCGAGTGTTTCGACAAGGCCTCGCAGGCTTGCGATCGGTGTTCGAAGGTCGTGAGCGAGGTCTTGAAGGAGATTCGTTCTCGCTTCTTCGGAGCGTTTAAGGGATTTCACGGCCGATTCGATTTCATCCGCCATGCGATTGAACTCTTGCATGAGATGTCCGACTTCATCGAGGCCGTCAATCGGCATGCGACGTTGAAGCTCGCCTTGCTTGATGGCCGTGATGACCGCGGCCGCGTTTTTCGCCTTCCCACGCATCGAAGAGAAGAGGAAGAAAAGGGAAATCGCGGCCGCCAGAAAGCCAGAAGCGATCAGGGCTGCGAAGTTCCATAAAAACAATGGTGGTGGCCGAACCCCTGGGCCTCCGCCTGGGCGCCCGCGCGGTCCGCGATCCGCGGCTCCCTCCGGACCCTGCTCATGTTGAAAGACGATGAATTTCGAAGGTTCAAGCTTTGATCGAAAGACGATGGTTCGCGGCGGTCGCAAGTCCTTTTCTCGCAAGCTATAAGCTTGTTCGGAATCCTGCGGGACGGCGTTTGGATCAATCGAGAGCTGCTCGTGAAGCTCCTCCGCCGTGAAAACCGAGACTGATCGGCCGCGGAACAAAATTTCGGATCGTCGAATTTTTTCGGCGGCTTCCTCGAGCGAGAGTTTGCCGTCCGCCGTGAGTTCGTCGAGTAGTCGGACATAGCGACGGGTCGGACCGCCCGAGGTGTCTTCTCGCACCGACCATGCCATCATCGTGCGTACGGCGAGATCCGAGACGAACATCGCGATTCCCGCAAAGGCGATGGTCGCAAGCAGGAGAATGAGGAGTTGTTTGCGGAACAAGGTCGTTCGAAACATCGAAGATCTCTCTTGCTAGGGGGTTTTGTCTTCCGGCTTTTCTTCAAGCCGGTAGCCGACACCGTAAACGGATGAGATGGCGATTTGCGTGATGCCCGCTTTTTTTAACCGTGCGCGAATATGGCTGATATGCGAGTCGATGGTGCGATCGAAGACTTCGCCATCGACATTCATCTCGGTCAAAAGTCGATCGCGGCTAATGACTTGCCCACCGTGATCGGCCAGGAAGGTGAGGATGTCGAATTCGCGACGGTTGAGGTCGATCTGGATGCCTCCGACAGAAGCCGTGCGCAAACTGCGTGAAACGACGAGCGAACCAAAACGGACCTCGTCGTTTTTGATGTTTGTTTCTTTGACCGTGTTCTTCACGCGGGCCATAAGCTCGCGCATCGAGAAAGGCTTTCGTATGTAGTCGTTGGCTCCCGCTTCAAGGCCTGCGACGACAGTGTCTTCATTCGTCTGAGCCGTTAGAATGAGAATCGGCGTTTTTGAGGACCGTGCTCTTAGCTCGCGTAAGAAAGTAAGACCGCTTCCGTCAGGTAGGCCGAGATCGAGTATGATGCCGCTGATCTTTGATTCGGCTTCGATACGTCGAGCCTCGCTGAGGTTCGAGGCTCTCCGCACCTGCCAAGCGTCCAACTCGAGATTAAGTTGAACACTCCTCGCCAAGACAGGATCATCCTCGACAAGAAGAATGAGGCCCTGCTGTTTTGTCGGATCGGAACTATTATTCACGGTTAAATCCTCGCGATCGTCCTTCAAAATTATAGAGCGTCATTTTACGACAAGCCAAGCTCAGTCTTGCGAACCGCGTTTGCGACCATGGCGCTCTGGCGGTTGAATGCCCCACGAATTCAGAAGACTCTTTCGCTCTT
>JAVFAU010000348.1:0-3220 GCA_034002335.1 Bdellovibrionales bacterium
AACGACCCTCTCATGAACCCATTCGCCGAACGTTTTGGATTCTTGAGCAGCAGTCTTGTTTGGGCGACATCCGGCATGGGCCGCTTTCAAACAGCAGTCGCTCAGCGCTTCCCGCAGCCAGGGAATGGCGAAACTATCGACTGGTATGTCACCGGCAACATCCCCGCTGAATTTATTCCGTCGGTTCGCGATGGCGTCGAGGGCTGGAATCGTTATTCGCAGAAAATGTGGGGCCGCGACTTCGTTAAGTTTAAAGGCCTTCTTCCCGAAGGTGTCAAAATCGGAGACCCTCGTTACAACGTCATCAACTGGGACTCCGTCGTCGACGCAAGCTCCGCCTACGAATCTCAGGCCTCCGATCCTGAAACAGGTATTCAGTCGCACTCGCTCATTTATCTTCCTTACGCGTGGATCATGATCGGCCAAGAGTTCTGGGAAAACGGCCAAATCACTCAAGACCGAACTCATGTTTTGAAAGAGGCCATCGACCGCGCTCAGTTCATGGGACGCAAACTCGAAGTAAACTGCTTCAACGAAGGTGAAATGGCGATTACGCCAGCCGCGAAACACGATCCGTCCACAATGGCAAAAGAACTCCTAAAAGGCGTTCTCTTTCACGAAGTCGGACACGCTCTCGGAATCGGCCACAACTTCAAAGGCTCGCTCGAGTGGAACCCTGACGATGCTTCGTCGCACTTCTCCTCGACGGTCATGGATTACAACCAGTACCAAGTCGAAGGCGGAGCCTTCGACGGCGTCGGCCTAGCGACAGGTCCTCTTCTTGAATACGACCGTCAAATCCTCTCAGCACTCTACAACGACGGCCGCGATATCGGCCCAGACGACCGCTATCTTCCTTACTGCGGCGACCAGCACGCCGACTCGCGCGCAGGCGGAGTGGATCCATTCTGCATTCGCTACGATGCAGGTCAGGATCCTACGGTTCAACTGGAACGCACGCTCCAATTGATTCAAGATCCGAAGTCGACATTGGGCTCGACAAAAAGCATGGCCTCGGCCATCGAAACAGTCGTCGAAAACTTCTTCGCGGCGGCACCTGCTCCGAATCAAGTTCGGGCTGAGTTTGAAATCGCGATGACCGAACGCCTTGTCGGCATGCAGGTTCTCACGATGGCTCGGTTTTACCTCGCGGGCGGAGCACAAGGCCTCAACTACATGCTGAGCGCAAATCTCAAATCGCTTCTCACATTCCGCGCAGGCACGGTGCCACCGCATCTCGACGTCTTGGATCTTCGCCAACGTGTCGCGAGTACGATGGATCATGTTATGCACATGGAGTCGTTCTCGCCCGAGACCTACAAGTCCCTTGAGAACGCCAGCCAGAAACTTACAACGTGGCTTCAAACGACGACTTGGTACGCAAATGCTTCGGCGGAAGCACGCGAAAAACGCGAGAAGACGATTTCGTCTCTTATTTCTTCGGCTCTGAAACAAGCCGAAAGCTCGATTCTCCCAAGCCTTCGCATTCGCCAAATCAGTTCGCTCGCTCGAACTCCATCGGCTCCGTTTTATATGACGACGGCGTTGGACTACGAAGTCAAAGCACTCGCTTGGTTGAAACAAGCTCTCGTCGGAACTCTGCCTTCGGGCCCCAAATACAGTGTCGAAGAACGGAGTGCCGCCGCACGGATTCTTGGTTCGTTTTCGATTGTGCCGGAAGCGCGGGAAATCCGAGTTCAGGCACACGCGGAGGTTGAACAGGAATTGAAAACTGTCTCTTCCGCCGAAGAGCGCGAACGCCTCCGAGCACTCCTCGTCCTCTTGCGTTGATTCACTCTCGCTCTTCACAAACGTTCTTAACAAAATATCTTAAACAGCCGATCGGGATTCACATCCCAGATCGGCTGTTTCTTTATTGCGCGCACTATCACTGATTGACACGGGGCCTCCTGATTCGCCACTATGGGCTCCCTTCTCTTTCGGCGAGAGGCAGCTAAATGCTTTGCTTTACGTCGTTTTTTTAAAACTCGCTTTTTAAAACGAGCACAACCGGAATCGAGGTGCCTTTGGAGTTTTCAGCAATCGGAATCATCGCGACAGTCTGCTTCGCCCTTGCCCTCGTGTTTTCCCTCGCATCAGCTCGTATTTTAAATCTTTCTGATGCCCTCAAAGATCGCCGCCCTTACCTGTCGCGCCTCCTTCACTTTGCTGGAGAACCCGAAATCGTCTTTGGTATGATGGCCGCCGTTTTTCTCGCCGCTCTTATGTTCCTCGAAGGACTCGAAGCAGGCCTGCTCTGGATGGACGAGAGAAACTTCTCCGAAGTCGCCTTCGTCGTCGTCATCATGGTCTTGGCTTCGACAAAGCCGATCACGGAATTCGCCGAAACGATCATCGGCGGCATCTCTCGCTTTATCCCGGTTCCCCAAAGCATGCGTCTTTACGTCGGCATCCTCACATTGGGCCCCCTCCTTGGCTCGCTCATCACAGAACCTGCTGCGATGACCATCTCTGCCCTTCTTCTCATTCGCGCTATCTACACGCCTCTAAAAGACCGTGTGGATGATCGCCTGTTCTACAGCACGCTCGGCGCGCTTTTCGTGAACGTCTCGGTTGGCGGAGCTCTCACTCACTTCGCGGCACCGCCTGTTCTTATGATTGCCCGCGTCTGGGAGTGGGACACACCCCACATGTTCATGAATTTCGGCTGGAAGGCGATCCTCATCGTCGTTCTCAACACCTCGCTTGTCGCTTGGTACAACCGCAAAGCACTTGCGAAAATCTCGAAACGAGCGGCCTCCGCTGTAACCGAAGAAACTGTTCATCATAAAAAACCGGCACCCGCTTGGATCACCGCCATTCACCTGGGCTTCATGGCCCTTTGTGTGCTCGGCGTTCACCATCCCTCGTTCGTAATCGGTCTCTTTTTGATCTTCCTCGGCTTCTACTACATCACTAAAGAGGAGCAATCTCCGGTCAAAATCGAAGAAAGTATTCTTGTCGGTTTCTTCCTCGGTGGTCTCGTAATTCTCACGGCACAGCAAGGTTGGTGGCTTAAGCCTATCTTGAGTTCAATCGAGAACTTCCCGCTCTTCCTGGGAACCCTCGCGCTCGCCCCTGTTACGGACAACGCAGCGATCACATCCCTTGCTTCGCAGGTCGATTCGCTTTCTGACAAATCGAAGTACTTGATCGCCGCCGCAGCTGTCGCGGGCGGCGGTATGACGATCTGCGCGAACGCTCCCATCCCAGCCGGCTG
>JAVFAU010000349.1:0-3179 GCA_034002335.1 Bdellovibrionales bacterium
TGAGGAACAAATTGCGAAGGTCTTTACCTGCTAAAACGAGGATGCCTCTCACGCTACACCTCCTGGAACTTGATTCTCTTCGTTGGTCGTAAGTTTTAGGAATATCTCTTCGAGATCAACGGCCTCGCGGCGCAACTCAAGTAAGCCCGCCTTGGATGCGACGGCCGCCTCCGCGATTCGCTCAACCGCCGCGTCCGATGCCGCTTGTGCGCCAGCGAGTTGTACCGCGTACCCATGACCGATGCCCTGCCCAATTCCAAGTGGCGCGATCGAAACGACGCCTTCAAGCCCCTTCAATGCCGATTCAAGCGCACCGCCCGGGCGTGCGACGCGAATCTGCACGCTGGCTGATCCCGTCATACGAGCCGAGAGACCTTCAAGCGAATCTTCCGCGACAATTCGGCCGCGATTGATGATGATGATCCGCTCACACATCGCCTGCACTTCCGGCAGGATATGCGTCGAGAGAATAATCGTGTGCTCGCCACGAAGTTCCTTGATGAGCGCGCGCACCTCGGCGACTTGACGAGGGTCAAGACCCGATGTCGGCTCGTCGAGAATCAAAACCTCGGGATCGCTGACCAGAGCTTGCGCGATACCCACGCGCTGACGATAACCTTTCGAAAGATTTTGAATCAGACGTTTACGAACGGAACCCAAATCCGTTTTTTCAATCGCCTTTTCGACCTGCGCCGCGACGGCCCCGGACTCAACACCCTTGAGCTTCGCGACGAAACGCAAATAGCTCTCGATGCTCATCTCGCCGTAAACAGGTGGATTCTCCGGCAAGTATCCGATGCGCTTTTTCACCTCAATCGGATCTTCAAACACATCAAAACCCGCCACGCGAACCGAGCCCCCAGAAGGTGCCATCGACCCTGTGATGATTTTCATGGTCGTCGATTTGCCCGCACCGTTTGGTCCGAGAAATCCGACGACTTCTCCCTTCTTCACGCGAAACTGAATGTCGCGAACTGCTTGAATGGGGCCGTAGCTTTTATGAAGGCCCGAGACTTCAATCATGTCCATAGCGTCTGCGTCCTTTTGGTTTAAGGATTTTCAATATAACGATCATGGATCGACCAGAAGCTATGTCAATGTTTCGATTGAGGTTTTAATATCTGAAATTTCAAATTCAAAACTTGAGACGCAGGACGCGATCGTTCGTGTAGTGAACGCGCCCCAAGCGATCACCCTTGATGGGACGCACATAACGACACTCAACGATCAAAAGATCAAAGGCCTCGCCCTTCAAATCAATCGCGCGGCGCTTCATCGTTTGCTCAGCGACATAAGCTCCCGCTTTAAGCAGATCCGCATCACTCACGACGCGTCCGCGCGCGCGACGCAAGATCGCATGAGCCCCTGGATACTCGCGCAAGTGTAACCAGTAATCGAACGGCTGAGCCTTTCTAAGAATGGCCAAGTTTTCAGCACCGTTTTTGCCAAGATACAGAATCAAATCATCCGCGACTTGAAACTTGCGCCCACGAGCTGCGGCCACCTGAAATAAATCAGAGACACCCGCTTTGCCGCCGGAAATCGTGGCATTTTCTACGCGGTCTCCTCCGTACTCGGGACCGCGCGCCGCCCGCTCTTCGAGTTTTTCGATTTCTTTCTCTAAAATCGCAGCGCGCTCCCTTGTGCCCGCGAGCTTTCGCTCGTGCGCCTTTGCCACACCATACAGCTTTTGAATGTTGCCCGCGAGTCCCTTGGTTTCATCGATCAATTCACGCCACCCAGGCTCGTCGGGAACGCGCAGCGACTGATTGGCCGTAATCCAATCGGCTACGGCTCGGGCCGGAGACTCAGCTTTTAATCGAATCTCCTCTTTCACTTTCTCAAGCGCTCGCCGCTTCTTTTTAATTTCGGGAGACTCGGACATCTCGCGCGTCGCGGATGTTTTAGCTTCCGCTACAGCCCGAGAACCTTGCCGAGGCTTGGCGTGAAGATCCATCCATAGCGCGACAAGTTCCGCCTGCGTCCGCGGCGGCAGTCGTATTTGAGAATCAAAAAGTCCCTCGCCCGACTGGGGTTCCTCCACCTGTTTGGACGTTTGCTTGGATGCCTGCTTGGATGTGGGCATCTTGAATTCCGACACGGCCTGAGCGCCAGATACGGCTCGCACATTCCGCCCGTGCGGAAACACCCGGAACTCGATGACGACGTCACTCTCGTCCTCGTTTGAATCAAAAACGAGGACGAACGTACGATCACTCTCAAGCGAAAGCCTCACCTCACGCAGTCGTCGGCCAACATGTTTAGAGCGAAGAAACAATTCGATTGGACGACGCACTTTACCCGCCGTCTTAGGGGGCGTTCGAGGGCCGCCCTCCCTGCCATCAAAGAGGAGCACCCAAGGCGAACGCACATCGTAGTCGAACACGACCCAACGCAGTCCGCCCGTCCAAAAGAAACCAAGCCGTATCGAACGAGGCTCCTCGCCACGAACGCCATCGACGACGATCTCCTGCAATTGAGCCCCCGCCCAGGCCTTGAGCTCGTTTGCGACGTCTCGCACCTCGATCGCCGTCATCGCCCGCCGCGAAACCGCCTGTCGTGACGCCTCGTCTCTTACCTTAGGTCCCATCGGAGTCGACTCTACCGTACCTTTTCAAGCGATGCCATAGCGACGTCACCACAAAAGTCGAGTTCATCGCAGTGGCGGCAACAGCCCGACTCGCCCAAACGCCGATTCGCCTCGTTAGGACTCAACACCATTTCAAAATTTTCCGAAACACATTCATGACCGATAAACACGGCCGACGCTCGGCCCGTCGAAATTCTCACCTTGCTCCCGATGGCTCAAGTCATCTCAATCGCCTGCGACACACCCATGGTTTGGTGGAACTCATCGATCGCCATCTTATGACCGCACTGATTGAAAGCGAACGCCCCGAAACGGTTCTTGATCGTGTTTTCGAGGAATATGCGTTTGATCTTCGTCGCAACGGCCTTGTGCCCGTTCAATTCGAAGAGGCCGTTTTCGAGGAACTTCGTGAACTCACGCTTGAAGTCATTCGCAAACGCACCTACGGCTGTCTTTCGATTGCCGACTACCGTGCTTCCCGCAAATAGCGCCACTTAGGTCCGGCGCGCACTTTAGGAAAATTTGTGTACAGCCTGATTCTCGAATCACCGCATCATCAAAAAATCGAAGCCAGTCGACAACCAGCTAC
>JAVFAU010000350.1:0-3194 GCA_034002335.1 Bdellovibrionales bacterium
GAGAGGATACATACGCGATGAAAACAAAACCAGCTTTCATGAACTTCACAGTCGATCATATGACGCTCCTTTTTCATCCGAGCCTCTACCCGATCGCATACGCGGTGTTCCGCATTATCTTGGGAACGACGCCAGACGATCTTCTCTATGAAAAACGTCGCCCAGGAAAGAACGGTGAAAAAGATAAGTCGATGACCTTCGCCACATGCGTGGGAAAATGGACAGCTGAAGAGAAAGAGCCGCTTCCTACGATCTTCGCCATTGTTCAACCAACGGAACCCGCCGCTGAGCCTTCACACGTTCGCGAGATGCTTCAAGGACTTGAACGTCATGCTCACCTTCAGCATATTGCGCTCCGTACGCCTGATCTTATTTCGTTTCACAAACACTGCGTCGAGCGCGGCGTTCAATTCGTGACGCCGATTTTGAAAGACGATCATGAGAATCTTATTCAGGTGTTCTCGGCAGAATGGTTTTTGCCAGGCGGCCGTCCGTCGGGTCTTTTCTTTGAATTCGTTCAACGCGATCCAAGTAGCGATGAATTGGCTGAGATTCAAAAAGCCAACAAACAGAGCTGGTTCCGCGACGAAACGTTCCTTGGTCTTTACGACGAAAAAGAGCGTGAGTATCAGTCAGGAAAAGTGAAATCGTTCGTGACGGAAAAAGCGTTCAACCGCATTTCCGAGCGCCTTGCCGGTAAGCAAGTTTTCGAGATTACAGAAGACGATCTTGCGGACGTCGAACGCATCATGATCGCGACCGCAAAAGAAGAGCAGGCTTAAGCCTTTTTCTCGCTTGAAATCCTGAGCTGCGTTTTGATCGTGGCTCAGGATTTATCTCCTGCTTTTCTATTACCTCTCTATGGCTTGTTTGAGCACGAGATGTGCGATCCCTGCTGGTCGAGCGAGCTACGCCACATTTCCAGCCAAGATTTGAACAATGACTCGAGTGTCGGTGTCTGAATTCCGAGTTCCATAAAACTTGTGACAGGTTGCTTTGAAACGCCGCATGTGCGTATGAGGTCAAACGCCGAAAGGTCATTTTGAACGTTGATCGCAAGACCATGCGATGTGAATCCTTGCGAGATTTTAAAACCAAATGCCGCGATTTTTCGATCCACACCCGAAACCGGAACAAAAAGACCGGGCTCGTTTTGGCCGCATTTTACAAGCTCAAGACCAAGCTGCCTGAGCCATTTGAGGGTCGTGGTTTGCACAAGCGTGACGTAGTCTTTCGCCCCCATCCCAAGTGTTCTGAGATTCATGCATGGGTAGATGACCAGCTGCCCCGGGTTATGAAGCGTCGCTTGGCCGCCTCGGGTTGTTTTGTGAAGCTCGTACCCGCGCGCGCGCAAGAGCTCTTCGGAGACAGAGATGTCCGATCTTGTCGGGTCCGCCGCTATCTGACCACGAACTCCCAAAGTGACGACCCCCATGTGCTCAAGGCCGATGACGACTCCACGAAGCTCTTCGTCTTTTCTAAGGCGCTCCAGAGCCGACGTTTGCAGCTGCAAACCTGTTTGGTAATCGACAAGTCCTGCGTATAAAGATTCGATTTTCACGACTCCGTACTAACGCGGAGATGTCGGCTAGTACAGTTCAACGAGATCGTTTTCTCGAAAACCAGAACCGCTGTGAACAACGGTGATCGCGCCGTCACGGCCAAAATAAGAGATCACCTCGACGGTGCCCTTTAGACGTCCAGGCACGCGGCCGATATAAGAGCCTGTTTCGGGATCGTGAACGTCTTCGCCTTCTTCTGAGACGCGAAGAATGTCGCCGACCTGTAGCCCTGAAATCCGCCCGGCGTTGAGATATATCCTCTCGCCCTTCACCATCGCCACGCGGCCTTCCCAAGAAAGCCGATCGATGGCCGCGACGATGCGAGGAAGAGCGGCTTGAAATGCACGAAGTACAACGGCTTCGACCAAAATTGGATCGTCTTGAAGGTTTCGATCGCTTGAAGCTCGTTCGGCCAGGCGAGTCGTTGATTCTTCGGCTTCAGCTTCGCGGGTTTCATTGAAAATCACTCCGCCATTTCGTGTATTCACCAAGCGAACCTGCACGCGGGCGGAGATGCGCGCGCGAATCTGGCGCACGATTCCAACTTCATCGCCGACGCGTCTTGCTCGCACATCGAGAATTTTTCCCTCGATGATCGAGGAGACACCCATCGCGTTTGCGGCTTTTGCCATGGCTTCTAAATCGTATTCGCCATTTTTAATGAACGTCGAAACGTCTTGCGGGAAATCGGAGTTTGCGACAACGACGAACTCATCTGTCCGTCGAAGAGCTTTTAGAAAAACCTCGCGCGCGACCTGCGACGCTTCGTCGGAACGATTCGACGCGTGATTCAGGAACGGTAAAACCATGATTCGTTTTCGAACCGGCGCATCGGCCGCAGTTTTAAACGGAGACGTCGATCCGCCGCGCGCCTCAAACGGAACGTCTCGGACTTCCGGTCCGCTTGGACGGCTGATCCCGACTTGGCGATTCGCACCAAGGAGACTGCATCCCGACAACATGAAAAACGCTATGATCGTAACCAGAGTTCTGTAAGTTATCGCCATGTTCTTATTCTAAACATGCTCGGTCGCCCCAGGAAGGCCCGAACTCGGTAGCTAGGCTTTTGGAGGGGTGTCTTGGCGCTCTGTGGTTTATAAACCTTACCGCCCTCAGATTGCGTCTTGCCTCATTTGATAGGGTTGGATATCTCCGCAACAGTTAATTTTTATTAAAAATTAACTAAATAAACCAATCTTTAAGATAGAGGTGATTTGTGAAAAGTTCCCTAAAACTTGCCGCTTTAATCGGGGTTTCTCTCATTTCAGGTGGATCGCATGCGAGCACGCTTTATGGCATCAAGTACGCGATCTGTGAGGGGCCTAATTCCTCAACTACAGTCGACTTCTTGAATCAGACTGTCGTCCGCACGGTTCGTTTTGAGGAAGAATCCGAAAACATTCTCCGTGTCGAGGCGGATGAAGCCCTAAAGCAAATCCGCTACGTAACATCCAGCCGGGATTCACGATCATCGTTTGAGTACGTTCTTCAACTCAATGGGGCCATTGAACCCGGCAGAAACAGTGTTTCCGCCTCTTTGATTTTCGATGGTGTAAACCTCGCAGACTGCGTCGCTATAAATAAATAGAAAGCAGACCGAGAGAGCTTAAAACAAAGTCGGACAGAGCGTTT
>JAVFAU010000351.1:0-3181 GCA_034002335.1 Bdellovibrionales bacterium
GATCGATCCGCTCCGCATCGCGGACTTTTCGGGCGCCTCGTTCGCGTCATGGCTGTCGACGAAAAAAGCACTCCCGAGCCCTGCAACGTTCCCAATGAACGAAAGGGACATTAGGGGTATCGAATCTCCCCTGATCTTGCAACCAAATGCTGCCGATTAGACCTGGAAAACACGCCGGATCTTGTAGAACTCACCGGGTTGAGCAACCAAGAGCGCAAGAAGCCTCTGCTCTTCACGGAGAACCACCCGAACCGGCTCCGGCTGAATACCCTGCTGAACCCACTCAAAAGGGATCGTGCGCAAAAGCTCAGCCTGGACAGCTTTAGAGATCTGCCCGTTGCGCATGAGCGTCGCATCCTGGCCCGCGACCTCAATACGTTTGAAATGAGGAAGCGATTCGGCCAAAGGCACCCAGGCCTCGTTTAAGCAAACGCCCGATCGGTCGGTCCGCTGCTCCCAAAGCGCCTCGATTTCACCAAGAGTTTTCGCCTGCGAAACAACGTAAGGCGCACTGAACACCCGCCTTAAAACGGCCACCGTTCCACCGCACCCAAGAGCTTCGCCGACGTGGTTGGCCCACGCGCGAATAAAGCTTCCTTTGCTGCACTTCAGACGAACCGTAAACTCAGGACGCTCCCGCCCGCTTAGTTCACATGGAACCCATGTCATTCCCTGCCACTCGATCTCATAAAAACTCATGGATCGAACAGGAATCTCTTCGGGAACCTCACCGCGGTGAGCGCTTTCGTAGAGCTTCTTGCCGTTGACCTTCACCGCCGAATGGGCCGGCACCTTCAACTGAAGCTCACCGCTCGCAGCAAGAGCCGCTGCCTTCACGCGCTCTTCGAAGGCTTTCCAGTCAGCTCCATCGCGCGCCTCCGGTATCTGCATGGCCGCGGAGGCATCGCCAATCGATTTTCCCGTGATATCCATCGAGTCCGTGCTAACCCCAAGACGAACCGCGACCTCATAGCCCTTGTCGCCTGTGAGCAAATAATCCGAAACTTTCGTTCCTTCGCCCACAAGCAGCAGTAAGAGACCCGAAGCCAACGGATCAAGCGTTCCCGCGTGTCCAATGGACCGCGTACCAAGAATACGCCGCGCTTTTGCCACGACGTCATGACTTGTCATTCCCGGGTCCTTATCGACCAGGAGAACTCCGTCCAAAGTGTGATGAATCATTGTTCTTCGCCTGACCCTTTGCCTTCTGGGCGAACGGCCTTGAGAAGCTCAATCATACGCACCATCTTATCGACGCCCTTATCGAGCACGAATTCAAGATGAGGAATGTTTTTTATTCGCATCTGTGAGTTCATCGCGCGGCGAAGTTCGCTCTGCGCATCTTCAAACGCGAAAAGAATGCGATCGACTTTGTCTTCGCGCTCTTGTTCCGACAGATGATCTTCAAGAAAAATAGAAACGAAGACCTTCGCTGTTTTGAAGTCGCGTGTCGCTTCGACACGCGTGATGGTCACAGGTCCGCGCGGAACATCACGCAAACCTTTCGTCACGCAACCCGCGACGATGTCGCGGATGGCTCTTTCCACCCGCGTAACCCTTAAATCGTGACCGGAGTCACTGCCACTACTCATACTTTCGCGCTTTCCTTAAAGCTCACGCGCAATCGATTCCTCTTGGAAGGCTTCGATCACATCGCCCGCTTTGACATCGTTGTAATTTTCGATGCTCATACCGCACTCGTAACCTTGAGCGACTTCTTTCGCGTCGTCTTTGAAACGCTTCAGACTGCCAAGTTTACCCGTGTAAACGATCTTGCCTTCGCGAACGAGGCGGACCTGCGCATTACGCAAGATCTTGCCGTCGACAACAAAGCATCCCGCAATCGTACCCGCTTTAGGCACCGAGAAGATGTTTCGAACTTCCGCGCGACCAAGCTGCGTTTCGCGTGTTTCCGGAGTGAGAAGCCCCGAAAGAGCCTTCTTCATATCGTCCATCAGCTCGTAAACAATCGAATATGTTTTGATTTCAACGCCAAGGCGCTTCGCCTCAGCCTGCGCACCGCCATCGGGACGCACGTTGAAACCAACCACGATTCCTTTTGCCGACGAAGCAAGTAGAACGTCCGATTCGTTGATACCGCCGACCGCGCTATGAACGAGCTTCAGCTTTACTTCTTCCGTCGCAAGCTTCTCGAACATGCCTTTGATCGCTTCAACCGAACCCGCCACGTCACCTTTTAGGATCAACGGCAGTTCTTTAACCGCATCCGCTTTCAAGCGACTGAAGATCGCTTCCATCGAGATCTTCTGACCACGATTTTCAGCATCCGCAGCTTCTTTGCGAGTCGCCGCGATACGAGTCGCAGCCTCGTCGCTTTCAACGGCATCGAATCGATCACCCGCATTCGCGACGGCCTCAAGACCAAGAATCTCGACAGGACAGCTTGGACCGGCTTCTTCGACACGTTCACCTTGATCATTGATCAACGAACGAACGCGACCAGGAACCGAGCCGACAACCACAGATTGACCGACCTTCAATGTTCCGTCTTGAATCAAGAGCGTCGCAACTGGGCCGCGTCCTTTATCCATACGAGACTCGATCACGACACCTGTCGCCGAACGCTCAGGGTTCGCCTTCAAACCTTCCATCTCCGCGACAAGCGAGATGTGATCAAGGAGTTCCGGAAGCCCCTGCTTGGTATGAGCCGAAACAGGTGCATAGATCGTCGTACCGCCCCATTCTTCAGGTACGAGTTCGTGCTCGGTCATCTGTTGCTTAATACGGTCCGGATTCGCACTTGGCTTATCCATCTTGTTGATAGCAACGATAATCGGAACACCCGCCGCTTTAGCGTGGTTGATCGCTTCCGCAGTTTGCGGCATCACGCCGTCATCCGCCGCGACAACGATCACGACGATATCCGTAACGTTCGCACCGCGCGCACGCATCGCCGTAAAGGCTTCGTGGCCCGGAGTATCAATGAACGTGATCATTCGACCACCCTCAGTCGTGACCTGGTAAGCTCCGATGTGCTGTGTGATTCCACCAGCTTCACCCGCCGCCACCTTGGCCTTGCGAATCGCATCGAGAAGCGACGTCTTACCGTGGTCGACGTGCCCCATGATCGTCACAACCGGTGGCCGTTCAAGCGGCTCGGCCTCAAGATCACCGAACGCGGTCGATTCGATCATTTCATCAACAGACTTATGCACGTTCA
>JAVFAU010000352.1:0-3179 GCA_034002335.1 Bdellovibrionales bacterium
AACCGTCGCCCCTTGAGTCACGACGATGCGATTGATCAAGTTTCGCAAATACGAAGCACCCGCATCGACCCCGCGCATTCCAGCTTCTACTTTGCCAGCCAAACTATGCGCTTCGATACTTCCGCCATCTACCTCTAACGCCTTTGCGACAAACGACTGCGCTTCCGAGTACTCACGAAGTCCATAGTAGGCTTTTGCCATAATGATGAATGTATCGAGATCGGTTCCATACAGTTTCAATGCGCGATTTCCGAACTGCACGGCGCCGGAAAAGTTGTTTCGTCTCAACTCCACCTGTGCGTAACCGCGAAACACCTCATAGTTATTCGGCTGACGCTGCTGAATTCTTTGTAGAACCCGGAATGCCGATTGATAATCGTATCTTTGCGCATAGTAATCTGCGAGTTCGGCGTAGGCCGACGACAGCGATGGCTCCGCTGTGATCGCTTTTTTCATCCACTCGATCGCTTCTGTCGATTGATTCAATTGCCACAGGCACTTACCGGCCTTCATAGCCGCGACACCGTTTTTAGGTTCGGCATCGAACGCCGCCTTGTACTCCGCCTGCGCCTGAAAACAATCGCCCGCTTTCGCATGCTGATCACCCAAGAAAACAAGCTCACGCCCGGCCACTTTCGTGCTCTTCACCTCGGAATCTCCGCCAACACGTGCGAGAAATTCCTTCGCGGCGGCACTTCCCGTATTCAGCCCATAAGCCTTGCGGGCGTACTCGACCGCCTGTTTTTTTTGATTTCTCTTGAGCGCGACTTCACCCAATCCGAGCCAACCGTCTGATTCAATCGTGCGCGGAATTTTTTCTTCGCCGTTAAGAGCCGAAGAAAGCAATTGTAACGCTTGATCTTGATGATCGAACTGTCGCGCTTCAATTAGGCCGAGTTCAATTTTCGCAATCGGGTGACTTGGCACCTGTTGAATCACACCGCGATACAAGGCCATGGCCTGCGCGTAATTCTTCGCTCGAGCCCGCGCACGCGCCTCACCCATCGCGATTTTTTGCCAAGCGGGCCACAACAGTCTTGCGCGTTCATAGTAGATTGCGGCATTCGCGTGATCTCCGACAGAGAGATACGCATCGGCTCGCATCTCAAAAAGCACCGGCGCTTGTCCTTCTTCCTGAAGGCGACTTGCCGCCATCTGATCGGCCTCCCGATAGCGACTCGACAGAAGCATCTGCACGACTTCGCACGTCGCCCCGTGCAGCCCCGCCGGATCAAGGCGCTTCGCCTCTTGCATCACCTCACGCAAGACCTTCATGTCTTGTGCATCCTGATATGAATAAGGCCAAAGCTCGCGGTAAACGAGACAAAGCGTCGAATAGGCTTCGACCGTTTGCACCGCCTTCTCGGGGTCACGAGGCAATCCTTCGACAACTTCGACAAGTTCCCCTTGCGCGCGCTGGTATCCCGAAAATACGTCCGTCTGAAATGCAGACAGCGCACGACGATATTTTTCTCGTATCTGATTGAGCGGAATTTCAGACTGATTTTTTCTCGGCGCAATCAAGCGAATGCGACCCGCAGTCGTATTGGGCGGACCGAATATCTCATCTTGAAAGGCGACAACCGCAGCCAACAGAAGCGCCGCGACGATTAGAATCACCGGCAAGGGAGAACGGCGGTCCCCATCGTCATCGTCTTCAGCGTCTTCTTCGAGAGCTTCGATTTTTTTTAAGTCCGTCAGTTCGATCACCGCCGGAACTTCTGTTTTCGTTTTTCCCGTCGCGGCGACGTTTTGGGCTTCCATTGCGACAAGCGGCTTGGTCACTCCCACACTTAGATCACCAGGTGGCGTCGGCGACGTCTCGGGCGGAACAGCCTGAGTCGGCTTTTCGACCGCGACTGTTTTCTTTTTCTCGGCATTCGTGCGCGACGGGGCGGTACCCCCACCCTCCCGAGCGAGAGCATCCAAAAGACGATCGTAAAATTCGGGTGTGTTCGAAATCGGAATCCAGCGACCACCAGGGTACAACGCGACATCTTCGCCACCCATGAAATAGCCGCGATCAATTTGCACGAGCACTTGATCCGTATTGAAGGGACCGTAAATTTTACCTTCACGGTCTCGAACGATCCATGTCTTCGCGCTACTTGTGCCCGTCACGTGCTGCCGCCTCTACTGATCAGATCCGATTCGCAGTGGTTCCAAATCAGGTCTAAAGCCTGGATTCAGTTTGGTTTTGGAACCGTGCTTTCAGAACAGTGTAGGCCATGAAATCGAAAGAAACACTGCGACGCTCGTCTAGGTTTGATCCTACGGTCGAAAACAGCCGGACTGACTAGAAAAAGGTCTTGGCACACCAGTTGCTCTTGTATATTCCCATCGGTCGCCCGGCAACGGGTGGCGGGTGATTAGGAAAGCATAAGCTACGAGCTTGAGGACGCAGAAGTTAGCAACAGGCCAGATCAGCACGATTGGACGACATGATAAATTTCTCGGTACGTGAGTTAACAGCACGAAAGACAGCACCAGGAAGTTCATCGAAGCGCCTTAGCCAATGGTTAACCCCCCTCCTAATCACCGCGTACATTGTTACCGTTTTGCTGGTTTCAGGGCTCTCACGAGCACGCGACGAGCAAGCGGTAGCGGGTCCGATCGGTGAGTCAGTCTCTGTTTCTTCGCCCCTCGACGAAGCAGACATGGTTCACCGCTAACTTTATGTTCGAGTCACGCGTTCGACCTAGCCGTTAAAAGCGAAGTTAAACGCAGCACCTATCGATGAGGCCCCTCCTTTTTCGATAGGCGAGTCTCGGCTCTGATCTCACCCCTCTGAGATCAGTCCTCGACCCTAGCTCTGGCCCCTCCGGAGTTGGGGTTTTTTTTCGCCTAAAATCCGCCGGGCCTTCTCGGTACCGACACGTACCGAGCAAGCACTCAGACTGATTTACCGAAATGCCTACCTACTGAAGCTCGGCAGACGGATCGGAACCCTCTGGGGAATGAATGCGCTCGATAACGGCGCCAAGAGATGCGAGCTTGTCTTCAAGACGCTCGTAACCGCGATCTAAGTGGTAGATGCGACTCACCACCGTCTCACCCCAGCGCCAGGTTCTGCGACCTCGACGCAGACGAGTTGCTGCGCTACGAAGCCTGTTTTGATACCCGCCTGCAACAAGCGGTGGCGCGCTGGCAACCCGACCTGATCCATGCACACCATCTGT
>JAVFAU010000353.1:0-3178 GCA_034002335.1 Bdellovibrionales bacterium
GAAGAGATCTGGACGCCGAAACGCGAACAGAAAGCTGTGCCGGACCTAGCACTCAATCAACTTGGGTTTCGTTTGGACATGACTCTCGAAGAGGCCAGCAGACCGCAGCTTCTCCCGCGATCGAGGATCGACCGGACTCAAGGATGACGCCGACTCGGAAGGAGCATAGGCTACAGCCGAAGAGTAGTATGGAGATCGACGAATTCGGGATATGTCGTCTGTTGTCGAATGCCAATGGCATGCTCAACGGCGGTTCGCATAACTACTTCGTGCCGACAGGTAGTTTACATGATTGGCAGCAGTTTCTCACTCACTTGCCCGCTGGTGTAACGGCAGCTCCCTGTGCTCCTCAAAACTGTGTTGGTGGCTACAGTGACTGTGATGAATGCTCTTCGCGATGTGGTGGAGGTAGTCAGGTCTGCCGTTACGTAATTTCTCAACCCGCAAAGAGGGGAGGGGCTCCGTGTCCTGTAGCTGCCGGCCATACTCAAAGTAGCACGTGCAATATGCATAGCTGCTATAGCTGTGAAGTTCACGAATACCCCTACACCATTTATAATTGTTCAGATGGTACAGGTCAGATCGGTTATCATCATGCAATCGGCTGTGGTTGCTCTTCCGGATACGGTCCACCTGACGCTGGCGGACGGCGTACTTGCTTGAGCTGTAGTTTGGCGTATTGGGCGACCAATGCTGGTCATCTTTGTGCACCTGCAACAGTTGTAAGTCAGGTCCACAACGACGGAAGGTGTTACATCTACTACTGGGATCCTTGAAACGAGGCTTCGCCTAAGAATTCACTTAGGCGCGAAGTCGTTTTGGTTATGAGAAAAGTGGTTTGATCCAAAGAGTCTGTTCGCGACCTGGGCCGACGGAAACGACATCGATGGGAGTTGCGACTTCGGTCGCGACAAACTGAATGAAGTCGCGGGCCGCCTGCGGGAGATCTTGGATCGAGCGCACATTGCGAAGATCCTCGTTCCATCCCGGAAGCGTGCGATAAATCGGTTCAACGCGCGCGAGGTCCGATGAGTTCACCGGAAGATCTTTGATCTCTTGGCCATCCAGGCGGTACGCCGTGCAGACTTCGATTTTATCGTGACCGGAAAGCACGTCGAGTTTCATGAGCGCGAGTGAAGTAAGGCCGTTTACGCGAATCGCATATTTCAACGCAACAAGATCGAGCCAGCCGCAGCGGCGCGGTCGGCCTGTCGTCGCTCCGAACTCGCCACCTTCACGGCGAAGTCGTTCGCTAAGATCCTCGTCGGCCTCGGTCGGAAACGGCCCCGAACCAACGCGTGTCGTGTAGGCTTTCGTGATACCCACGATCTTTTGCATAACACCGGGGCCGATGCCTGTACCGATACAAGCTGAACCCGAGATGGTCGAAGACGAAGTCACAAACGGATATGTGCCGTGAAGAAGATCAAGCATCGTGCCTTGAGCGCCTTCGAAGAGAACTTTTTTTCCGGCTTTCAACGCTTTATGGATAACGAGCGACGTATCTTTTGAACGATACGGCTCAAGTTCTTTTGCAAGCTCAAGAAGACGTTCGTAGAGCGGCTCGATCTCGACGATGTCTTGTTGGAAGTAGTGCTTCAGCATGAAGTTTTTTTCTTCGAGCGAAGCCTCGAGCTTTTGCTTGAGGCGTTCACGATCAAAGAGATCGCCAAAAAGAACGGCCTTGCGTGAGGCTCGGTCTTCATAAGCCGGTCCGATGCCTTTGCCGGTTGTTCCGATTTTCTCGTTGCCGGCCTTCACTTCGCGAGCCGCATCGAGCTTGCGATGATACGAAAGCAGGATCGTGCATTGATCCGAGATACGAAGCTGCTCGGGTGTCGTGAGTACTCCCGCTTCCTTGAGGTCGCGGATTTCTTTGATGACTTCTTCGACGTCAAGCACGACGCCGGGAGCGATCATACAGCTGCACTTTTGGTGGAGCACGCCAGAAGGGATGAGGTGGAGAACGGTTTTCACGCCATTTACAACGAGCGTGTGGCCAGCGTTGGCTCCCCCTTGGTAGCGAACAACGAGATCCGCGTGTGATGAAAAAACGTCGACGACCTTACCTTTGCCCTCGTCGCCCCATTGTGCGCCGACTACGATAATGCCTGCCATAAGTCCTTGATCTCCTGTTTGAACCGCTAAAGTCGCAGCCCGAGAAGGTCTCAAACCCCGACGCTTACCGCAAGGCCTGATACGGCTTGGTACCATTCTTCATGCGGCGGCAGGGGGCCTGAAACAGCCCCATTTGTCAGCAAACCGACAAGATTGCGCGCAGATTCAAAAGAAACGGCTTCTAGGGCCTCTAGAGTCGTCGCTCCGATATGAGGGGTCATGACGACTTGTGGAAAATTTAAGAGGTCATAACCTTTGCGGAGGGGTTCTTGAGAGAAGACATCAAGACCGAAATGACCAGGCCCTTTGTTCTTAAGGTGTAAAATGAGGTCGTCTTCTTTGATGATCCCGCCTCGTGCCGTATTGATGAGAATTGAGTCGGCCTTGAGATGGTCGAAATGAATGCGATGGATGCGTCCGTTTGTTTCGCGCGTAAGAGGGGTGTGAATGCTCACCGTGGTCGCCATATGAAAAAGCTCGTCGAGCCCCACGCGTTCGGCCTCGTGTGTTTTGAACCACTCGTTGTCACGATAAGGATCATGCGCAACGACGTTCATGCCGAAACCTCGTGCCATGCGTGCAACGCGGGTTCCGATGCGTCCAAGCCCTATGATACCGTGGGTTTTGCCGGCAAGCTGAAACCCCATTAAGGAGTCGCGACTCCACTCGGATTTTCTGGCCATCGCATCGGCTTGTTTGATTTTGCGCGCACAGGTGAGCAGTAGCGCCCACGTGAGTTCGGCTGCCGAATCGGCATGTGCGAGTGGGCTGTGTGCGACGGCGACTCCGCGTTCGGCGCATGCGGCGAGATCGATATGATCGAACCCAACGGTCGCTGTAACGATGGCGCGAAGGTTTGGAAGTTCGCGCAAAACATCGGCTGTTACTTTAAATCGTGTACGGATAATCAGGCCTTCGGTTTCCTACAGGCGAGAGGCGATGGCGGGTGTCGCAAAAGCTTCTTGCGCCGTCAGTGAGGACTCTCCCGGTGCCACGGGAGCAAATGAGGCGACATCAAAACCTGGTTGGCTTTTGAGCCATGCGGTGGCTCCGGCTGTGA
>JAVFAU010000354.1:0-3145 GCA_034002335.1 Bdellovibrionales bacterium
ATGACCAAACTTCTCACGCCAAAGATCATCGGCATGGCCCACGCGCGGAGTTCTGCCTTCGGCCAAGGCCTCTTCGATGGGAGCGTAGTCTTCGGAACGCGCATCTTGATTGCGAACGATCGCCGCAATAGGCGTTCCGAGGGTTTTTCCTCGATGAAGACCCGAGAGAATTTCGACCTGATCCGACTCGTTCCTCGCCGAAACCCACGCGGCTTGCCCTGGTCGCCTGCGATCAAGAGCACGTTGAATCTCTTCACGCGTAAGAGGAACGCCCGCAGGACAGCCATCAATCACGCAGCCGAGCGCGACCCCGTGGCTCTCTCCGAACGTCGTGACTTGAAAGAGATTTCCAAATCGATTTGCTCCACTCACGTTCGCTCCTTCGGCGTTTGGTCTGATCTCTCCTGACGCCGACCGCACTCGGTCCAGAAGACACGCTGAGCTTCGGCCTGCGCTTTGAACATTCTAATTCCAGAGACATAGCGAGCACCAGTCTCAAGAGCGACAACGCGAGCCATTGAATTTTCTGTATAGGAAAGATCCACAATCAGCGCCGGCTTCCAGGTCTCCGGCCACGCTCCGCGCTCCGCCCCAGAAGCCCAGAGAACGACGCTCGGGGACTCGACATCAATCGCTTTGATCGCATCGTTTTCTCGTAACCGCCCCGAAGACGCTCCAAAGAATTGGGCCAAGGGAAGACGCTCACGAACCATCGCAAGCACACCACCACCACCCCATACCGCAACCTTCTCACGATCCGAAACACCGGCCTCCATAAGCAAAGCCTGAAGCCCCACACCGTCGGTATTCGCCGCGCTCCAAGCGCCCGCCTGCCACCAGATCGTGTTGACCGACCGAACGGCAGCGCCTTGCATGACTTCTTCTTTTGACGGAGCGGTCACAGCGGCGGCTCTTAAACCGATTTCTTGGAGAAACGGTAACGCCTCGGCCATCTCACCCCTCGCAACGGAAATCGCGAAAACGGGCATGCCGAGCTTCGAGAAAAAGGCATCGTGTTCGAGAGGAGTCCGCGAATGATGAACAGGCTGTCCCAAGACAGCCGCGAAACCTGTTTTTCGAGCGCGATCAAAAGTTTCAACAAGCGTTTTACCAGAGGTAGATCCGCGCGCAAAACGACCGCGGCGCCACCACTGCGAAAACGTCGGTTGATCCACGCTCGATCCGTGTCCCTCTCTCCAAAAGGAAAGTCCGAAGGGAGCGAACGCCCCATACCACGCGCGGTACCAATTCCAACGACCGTAAGATGCCGCCTGCTTCATGGGAGCGATCGGAAGAAAAATACGCCCTTCCAAATCTCGCCGCAACCAAGCGTCAAAGTGACGAACCCATGCCCATGGATTTTCCTCATCCAAGGTAAGTGCGAGCTTCATAACCAACGCCGTTGGCTTTATGACCTCGCGCAAGCGCTGCTCACAGGCCTCAAGTGTCCGAGTCAGAGATTCCGGATTTTGATTCAAACCAATGACTGATCCGTGGAAACTCGCGACAAGTCCAACATCGCCAGCCGCCAGCCGCTCAACGAGTTCTCCAGGGAGCGCCGCCAACAGACCGTTCTGATCCGTTGCCTTCGAATTCAAAACTTGATCAAAGGGCCAATCGATCAAAAGCGGTGCCTCCGCAGGCGAACCGTTCGTGTCTGACGCCCGGATTGCCATGCACTTTTCGACTTCTTTAAGCGTCGCTTCGGTTTCCGCTTTGTCTCGAAAACTTATCACCAACCGATTTGACGGCAGCGTTCTAAAGTAGGCCCAGGCCTCGACCTGCGTGCGCGGCGGCCAAATATCATCGCGCAGCTCAATACGACTGATGCCCCAACGAAGCAGCCGCTCGCATGTCTCTTTGACATTCACATCACGAGGAAGCGTTATCGCACCCCCCAGAAAATGAATCGGCTCCGCGCTCACATGATCTGTCTGAAAGAAATCAGAAATCCACGCGCGTTCCGCCAGATCAGGAGCCTCGGTCAGATCTCCCGAGCCGCCTTCAGATAAATCCAGGATACGATCAGCACTCGCTTCATATTGAGATTCGCGACTGATGTATCTCTTCCGCCACTCTTCAATGGGTGCAAGCTCCGGATTCAAACGAGGGCGATCCGAAAAGAAACGACCATCACCGTCCGTCGCGCGACGAAGCCACAAACGCGTCCACGAATCGTCGATGCGTGAAACATCAAACCCCGCGCCGACGGCGACCACGATCGTCTCCAAAGAGCTTCGCGTTTCAACATCTATTCTTCGCCAAACCTCATGTTCGACTTTGCGAAACTCGCTCTCTCCGCGCTCTTCAAAATAACGGCTCAGAGGCGCTCCTAAAAAACGTTCGATCTCGAAATCGAGATCGATGACTTTTACACTCGCGCCCAAAAGATTCGTCCATCTTGTCGCCGCCGAGGTTTTTCCGACTCCTCGATGCCCAATCAAAGCCACACGCGGCGCTTCGCCTTCGATGATCGACCAGAAAGACGGAATACTCTTGGCCACAACTCCGCGCCCACGAACACAGATCGGCGCGCCAAAGGCCGCAAGTACGGCCGCTGCGAACGCAAGCCGATGATCTTGATCCGGATCGTACGATTGTAAAAGCCCCTGCTTTGCGAGCTTTCGCCAACGACCCCACACACGCTCAAGCCCCTTTTTTCCCAGTGCCTTTACTTCAAGCCCATCAGGGTGTTCGACATACTCATGGCCGAGCAGCGAGAGCAATCGCACGATACCGTGAATGCGATCAGATTCCTTGTGCCGCAGATGAGGAGCGCCCGAAAAGCGCGACCATCCGCTTTCGACACTCACGAGAACGGAAAGCGCCGCCAAACAGGGAAAAATATCCGGCGAATTTTCGAGGTTCACCTCAATTGGCCTTAGCCCCCGCGGCGTTCTCATGGATCTTATGATCGAAAATATCGCACGATCCGGTTGAGACGAATGCTTTAGTTTTTCTACAATTTCGTCGAGCTTACGAGAGAGCCGATGATATTCGACCTCCAGAATCTCTCCTTCCGAATACATCGCATGCTGCTCACACGCGACGGCCAAACACACCCAAGTCGCGATTGTGCTGGCATCCGGTTCCGCATGTAATACCGGGCCTTGAGAACGATCTTCCGAAACAAAGACCCTCTTCA
>JAVFAU010000355.1:0-3142 GCA_034002335.1 Bdellovibrionales bacterium
TCACGCTCTGTGTGGGTGCGGCCGTCTTCATGACACGTTTTATTAAACAGCGCTGATTCAGACCTATGTCCCGAAAGCCAGGCCACTCGTCTGCCGATAGGGACTTACGATGACTTGTCACATTGCTACTTTTACTAAAAAAATCATCACGTTCACTGCGTGTACGATGATCCTCTGCGTGTTCGCAACGCCGTCACAAGCTCAAACGCAATCGGTACGATCACGTGACGAAGAGTTCAAGCTGAAGCTACAAAAAATTCTTGGCACAAACGAAAGCTTAGATCCGGCAAAAGTACATCAAGACTGTATTCCGACGACAAATCCCATAACGCCATCGACGCAAACGTCCGGCACAGAAAACAAGACAGAGACAGAGACAGAGACAGAGGCCGAAACAAAGGAAACACCTCCGCTTCAGTCTCAAACCGACGATCAACTCAGCGACGTTTATCTCAACGAAAATGGTTGCTGGGCCGAGCGCCGCAGTCTCTCAGACAAGTGTACACATCCGAGCTGGGATGAGCTGACACAGCTGGAACGGTCACAGCATATCTATGACGGTTATGAGGTTCTTCTCAAAGAACACAAGCTCGGCTACAGCCCACGCATTTTACTATGCAAGACCATTCGTGAATCATGTTTACGCCCGCAAGACATGTCGCCGGCCGCGGCTTCGTCGGCCGCGGGCCTCAGTCAGGTGACACGGTCCACGGCTTCCGATCTCTTCGTTCGGGGAACATGGTTTAAGCCCAAAGTCGTCGGCTTCACAAATATTGAAGACGGGCGCCAGTACCATGATAAAATGAAGCAGTCTATTCTTGCGCAGATGGAGCTGGGATTGGCAGTTTTGCATCAAAAAGGCATCGATTTTAATTCGAAGAATATAAAGGTTCTTTTGAGCAACTACTACGGAACTTCTTCGCAAAAAGAGAACTCCGCTTATGCAAACGCGATTTATGATTGCGCCGACTGCTTAGCGAAAACAAAATCAGGCGAACTCACGGAAGCTTGTCTTAAAATAGCGAGGCCATCATGTTTTTAGAAAGACGCCCTCTCACAGTCGTCCTTCTTGGTTTTCTAGGAATCGCTTTCGCGATCGCTTCGCTTGAGCCAAACCTGGCGACAGCCGCCTCCGCCAAACCTACGACTGCGGCGAAGAAAAAGGCCGATCAAAAGACGATCTGGAAAATGACGGCGCTTATGGAAAAGCCAAACAAGGTTGGCCTACCGGCGCGAAACAAACTCACGTTCGTCAACCGTCAGCCGAACTCGACCAAAAAGGTGGAGTTCAGACCGACAAAGCCTCCTTACGGGCTCATTCTCGAAGAAGAGGTCCATCTCGACGTCGGCTTGCCCGCTTTGCCCGGATCCGACAAACAAGACAACCAGGACAACGAGCACACCTACTTTGTGACGGGCTGGGCCCATGGCGCGGCGACGATGATGTTTCGTATCTTTGATCCAGAAACATCCGGCTCGGAGCCCATCTGCGAAATCATCTCGGCGGCGGAAAATGCGCGGTTAAGGGCCCACAAAGGGAATGTTGAAATCGAAATTTACGAAATGAATGATCCTACGCCAGTCTGGGTCTTCTGTTCGAAAATTCAAGATCCCCAGAACGGCAAGGAAATCTGAGCGCATGCATTTGGAACCGCACCCGTCTTCGAGTTCTACGAAACAAGCTTCGAAGCAAGCTTTCGGTTTCCTCATGCCAGTTTTCGTCTTGGTGCTTTTGCTACCTGTCACTGACTTACAAGCCGATGCTCTGGACGAAGTCATCGCTCAGATTCGCCAGAAGACAGGCTCTGGTACAGACCCGTTAAGTCAGCTGATTCAGAAAATCGAAACATGCAATGTTACGGTTAAATCCACGGCGACCGCCAAACCTCCCGAGGAGTGTGAATTAAAATCGGCTCTGCCAACCGCTCCACCCCGTGCGGCTGCGACAACTCAACCTAAGAAGCCCGAGGCGGCATCGACGCCCATAAAATTTAAAGACGAAGGCGATGTCCGTCGCTACATCGATTGCTACCTTCCAGAAGGGTCGCTCGAAAATCCAACCAACAAGACCAACATCACCGCACTCGAAAAAGAATACTGGCCGATGATCGAAACGGCCGCTCGCGAGTTTCAAGTTCCTCGTACCCTTTTGGCATGCCTGCTCTTCCGTGAGAGTCGCTTTAATAGAAATGCAACCTCCTCGACCGGTGCGATCGGACTCGGGCAGCAGATGCCAGATAACATTCGTTACCTTTCAAATATCATCGGCATGCGCCCAAGGCAGGATGATATTCAGAAGTATCAAGAACTTGCGTCCCTAACTCCCAGAACCGCTCAGGAACGAGAAGATAAGTCTTATGCGACGACTCGTTTGAAAAACGCGAATCTCTCGGCTATGTGGCAGAGCTACTTTTCGCGTCTCACGAGTTCAGGTCATCACAAGGGCCCAGCTCCACGCTCTCTGAACCAGACGACAGTAAGAACACCCGCTCACGCTATCGGAGCATCCGCACTTTACATGCGTATCATCCTCTTACATTTCAATGAGGAGCTCGATAATGAGCTTGTCGAAAAAACGTCGCGTGAAAACTCACAATTCA
The DNA here is from genome assembly GCA_034002335.1 of Bdellovibrionales bacterium. Classification (GTDB taxonomy): domain Bacteria; phylum Bdellovibrionota; class Bdellovibrionia; order Bdellovibrionales; family JAMPXM01. The sequence goes on from JAVFAU010000355.1 coordinate 2,601, forward strand.
AAGCATGGCTCGCATCGGCGGGCGCCTACAATATGGGGCCAGGGGCGGCTTCACGCTTGATCAAACGGGCCGGCGTGCAACGCGATCCCGAGGCGTGGCTTCGAGTTCTCTCCCGATCAAACGCCGAAACACGCGATCACATTTTATCGATCAGGCGCTGCGCCGCGAATGCGGCCTCCGACAAAGAAGCGTGGCTTCAGCCAGCTGGAGACCGAAACCCAAGAAACTGCATGACATCGGACCCAATCCCCTCCACAACTAGCGGAGCGGTCAAAAAATGAGCGATCTGATGAGAAAACACATGAAAAACAACATCAGTTGGAAATTCGTATTCCTCGCTTGTTCTTTGTCGTTTGCCGCCTACGCTCAGAACTCGCCGCAGACTTTATCGCAGACGTCACCACAGACGTCACCAAAGACGTCACCACAGACGTCACCAAACACTTCATCTTCGGAAAAAGCGAAACCAACATCGAAATATGATCTCGATTTAACGGGCTGTACAAAGGCACAAAGTCTCGAAAAACGAAACGACGTCGTAC
>JAVFAU010000356.1:0-3136 GCA_034002335.1 Bdellovibrionales bacterium
CGCTTCCGTGTCGTTCGATATCGTCGAACCCGCTGCTTCCGAGGCGGGCATACCAGTCAGCCTGGCATCGTTTGAATTCACGTGAATTAAAACTCATCGCGCCAATCCCTTGAGGACCGATTGTCAATTGAAACAAAGTCGTACGGAAACTTGAGAAGCTCGATGCGCTCAAAGTGAAGCTTGCCTCCGACCCGAAAGGCGATGAAGCCCTTCTCGTCGATCGCGTCCAATTCCTCGCGCGTGATTTTGACGTTGTACTTCTTCTCGATTTGGCGAATTGCGCTCATATCCCTAAGCCGCATTCAAGCCTCCATGCCTTCGGTTTCGGTCGAACTACTCCATACTTGATGTTAAATCAGTGAAGCGAGGCCGTTTCGAGGCCAAGGGCCATGATCGGATCTCGCCGTTCTTCTTCTTCCCACTTCGCCGCCATGGCTTTCCATTCGTCGATCGTAGCCTCGTGGATGAAGATCGGTAGAGCGCACGGGAGGCCCGTTATGACGTGGTGAGGGTGGAATGCGCTTGCCACATCCGGGTGACAATCGAAGTCCATTTGAAGCCGCGGTGATCCTACTTTTCGAATGTGTGGCCAAAATGCGCCTCTGATTTTCATAGTCGAGTCGAGTTGGGCGGCCGCACTCACGACCGCCCAACCTCTTGCCTTAGGCTTTTTTGCCTTTGGCTGGCTTCTTTTTCGCGCGAGCTTTTGTCGCCGACTTTTTTCCTGAAGCTTTCGCTGTCGCCACTTTCTTGCTGCCCATTGCTGAGTCCTTCCTGAAAAACAAAAACATCCGAACTGAGGGGTTCTTAACTCTTTGATAGCACGGGTGTTTCGAATCGAGAAATTTTAGCGTGATGTTCGTTATGCACAAAGCCTACCTGCATTTTGAGATCTTGCGCGCGCTTGCTTTATGAGCCTAGGCTGAGAGGCATACGCATGAAGCGTTTGGAGTCGCGATGGAATACAAGAAGTTCAAAGGAATGAGTTTCTTCAAAGAGATCCGCACAGAGAAGCAGGCTCGCGCAATTGCCTGGACCACGAAGTTTGAAGGCAAGCCCTTCGTTTGTCCGAAGTGCGCTCACGCGAAGTACTGGGAACTAAAGTCAGAACCCGAAATTCGAAAATGCCGCAAGTGCGGAAACCACGTTCGCCTTCGCGCGGGCACCATGTTTGAAAGTTCGAAGCTTCCGATGCTGACGTGGATGCGCGCGATTTACTTTGTCATGTCATCAAAGCGTGGGATCTCGGCTCTTGAGTTGAAGAATCGTCTCGAGATCGGTTCGTATCGCACGTCACTTTTTCTGCTTATGAAAATTCGAGTCGCTCTCATGGAGCGTGATTCGCAGTACCGATTGACGAACACGATTGAACTCGACGGCACTTCTTTTTGTTCGTCGCCTGGTCGCTCAGGAAAGCAGGTGCTCGTCGCGGTTGAAACAAGGGAGTGGTTCGACAGCCGCGGCCGCCGCAAATCGAAAGCAGGCTTTGCAAAAGTAATCGTCGCCGATGAGACGACGAAGAACGTGGCTGATTTTGTCGAAGACAACATTCTGCCGGGCGCAAAGGTGTTGACAGATTCGGGGCAACAGATCGCGCGCGCCGATGTCGAAGGCGTTCAGTTTGACCACCGAAGATTGTCATCGCCGACAGAGAAGTTTGAGCAAATGCCTTGGGTTCATCGCTTTGTTTCGAACGCCAAGGCGTGGATTGTTGGAACTCATCACGGCGTGGAACAAAAGAACCTTCATTTGTACCTCGCTGAGTTCGCGTATCGCTTCAATCGCCGACACGACCCCGATTCGCTTTTTCATCGAGCTCTCGCGGCGATGATGCGCGCGAAGGCCTTATAGCTAAGTCTTCTATAAGCGAAGAAGGCGGCCGTGCGCGAGAACGGTAAGCTTGGCGGCCGGCCACGAAAGAAGAAATGAGCAGCTTATGCGGCGAGGCCTTTGAGCAGAGAGCTGAGGGTTCGAATCGAAGGATTGAACTCTCTTTTGCCCTCGATAAGATCGTAAAGAGTTCGACGACCGAGGCCTGTTTTTTTGATCAAATCAGCTTTGTTGGATTCGCGAATCATCGCGACAACGGCGTCGGCCAATTGTGCGACGTCGTCGTTAAAAATCGCCTCGATGAGGATCTCTTTTAAGAGATCGGGATCGTGTGGCTTATTGGGTTTATACCGACTCAAAACCACGGGATCGGATTTCCTCGAGGATCTTTTTGGCTTTTTTGATGTCTTTGCTTTGCCCATTTTTATTTCCTCCTCCGAGAGCGATGATGATCGTTCGTCCAATTCGCGAAGTGTAGATGCGAAGACCGCTTTTCCACTTTAATTCGATGATACCATCGAAGCGATTCGTCGTCCCGAAGTGACCGTCGTTGATGATTCGGTTGAACCTGATCTCGATTTTGGTTCGAATCATCAGATCTTGCTTCGAGAACCATTCGTCGAAATCGGGGGTTTTTTCGATCTGGAATCCAGCCACTCAAGACCTCGCGCTATAGTGTACGCTATTGCGCACATTGCGTCAAGAAGGTGAAAAAAGAAAGAGTAATCCTGTCACCAGTTCCACAGACCTGAACTACAGGTGGGTTCTGGCCTAGTTTTCAAAGCGAGACATATTGTGAATCGATCCGAGACATAGATACGCTTTGTGCATATCGGTCTCGAAAATGTCTTGAATCGTTTTTCTTATGCTCCGACACGTTCTTATGGGCAGCAGAGTTGATAACTACGAACGATCGATCATTCCGTTAGCACTTTTCTCCGAGCAAACAGGAGTCGCCACAGGGTGGTTTTTCGCCGTTCCCAAAGCTTTCCGAGAAGCTCTTGATATTAAGCTAGACCAGCGTTCTTTCGAAAAGAAACGATACAAGGTGATCACCCAGGGAGATGCGTTTTTCTTTAAAGAGGGGGACATGATATACGACACTCCTCTCGCAAGAAGCCTTCCATGGGGTGAGGCACTTCGACATATTAAATTTGCTATCCAAGTTCAGGAGTCTGAGCCAGCTTTCAGATATTCCTCGCAGGCACAAGATGGCTCGTCGAAAGTTTCATATAACCAAGGAGTGGTTCGTTTCGAGCTGCTCCGATCTGACGGCGACAAACTTTCTGTCGTTCGTTTTTTTAAA
>JAVFAU010000357.1:0-3122 GCA_034002335.1 Bdellovibrionales bacterium
ATACGGCGAGTAGGACTTGATGTAGTCATACGCCTTTTTCTCATTGGGATTTCCCCATTGCTCGTATTCGGCGGTCGTAAGCGGAATGTCGGCGTCGAGCATGGTCGTAAGGACATCGACAAACGGCACGACCGAGACGATGCCTTTGTAAAGATCCGGACGCAAATTGGAGATCGCGCCCATAAGAAGACCTCCGGCGCTGCCGCCGCTGGCGAAGACGCGTGCGGGATCGGCGTAGCCTTCGCGAATCAGGTGTTCGGTGGCCGCGATGAAGTCTGTGAATGTGTTCTTTTTGTGCTCCATGCGACCGTTCTCGTACCACGCACGCCCCATCTCGGAGCCGCCTCGAATATGCGCGATCGCATAGACGAAACCGCGATCGAGAAGCGAGAACACGCTCGCACGGAAGTCGGGATCAATGCTGAATCCGTACGAGCCGTAACCGTACACGAGAGTCGGGTTTGTGGAATCGCGCCGAAGCCCCTTTTTGTACACAAGCGAGATCGGGACCGCCGTCCCGTCGGAGGCTTTCGCCCAAATGCGTTCGGACGTGTAGAGATCCGAATTGTAAGTCGGAACTTCGCTAACTTTGATCGTCTCAGAGCGGCTGTTTGAAAAGAAGAAGTCGTACACGCTTCGCGGGCGCACGAGTGATTCGTAAACGTAGCGGAAGCGGTCTGTTTCGTATTCGCCGTTGGACCCGATTTCAACCGTGTAGGCGGCATCAGGGAACGCGACGAACTCAGACTTCATGGAGGAGCGTTCGATAACCTCAAGGCGCGTGAGTCCTGAGTTTCGTTCTTCAAACACGAGATGATTTTTTAGAACCAGTAGGCCAACAAGATATGTATCCGTGCGATGAGGAACGACTTCTTGCCACAGAGACTTGTCGGCTGTTAGGGGCAGAGACTTGTCGGCTGGCGAATGATCCGTTGGCGAAACTTGTGGTAGCGGCGCGCGCATCAGACGAAAGTTTTCGGCTTGCCAGTTGGTCAGAACAAAGAGGCCGTCTTCGGCGTCTTCGATCGAGTATTCGTGCTTTTCTTCACGTGCAAGAAAGAGTGTCGGTGGTTCCAGAGGTTTGAAGGCGTCGATGATGTACGCTTCTGACGAGTCGTAACTCGTCGTTTCGATAAAGATGTAGCGATCACTCTGAGATTTGGAGAGGCCGACCGAGAAGACTTCGTCTTTTTCAAAAAAGATCTCTTCGCTGGCTCCGGTCTCCAGGTCAAAACGCATCACGCGTTCTGCGCGCAACGTCTCTGGGTTTTGAACGGTGTAGAAGAGCGTGCGATTGTCTTCGGCCCATGCGAAATCACCTGTTGTTTTAGGAATCGAACGAGGCGAGGTCGCTCCTGTTTTCGTGTTCTTGAAATGAATGTCGTAAAAACGTCGACCGACGGTATCAATCGGATACGCGATCCATTCATGGTTGGGAGAAGCGTCGATGCCGCCGACGGACGTGTATTTGTGGCCCTTGGCGAGTTCGTTGACATCCAGCAAGACTTCTTCGCTTACGCTTGAGGACTTGCGGCAATAAATGGCGTACTCCTGCCCTTTTTCAAAACGCACGTAATACGAAAACGGTCCGCGCTTAACAGGTGGCGAGGCATCGTCTTCTTTTACGCGAGCCTTCATCTCTTCAAAGACTTGATCTTGAAGCGGCTTCCATGAAGCTGTCATCGCCTCGTAGTAGGCATTTTCCGCGTTGAGATGCTCGATGACAGGTGCGGAGTCGCGCTCACGCATCCAAAAATACGGATCGATGCGCGTGTCGCCGTGAAGTGAGATTTCGTGTGAGATTTTCTGGGGACGAGGCGGTTGAATCGAAGGTGGGAAAATGCTTTTCATGCCTCGATCATTCCTCGTCGCAAGGTGGATGTGCAACGAGGAATGCGTAGAGGCATGTTATTGCGGAGAGAGCATGCGCCTAGCGCACACTGAGAGGACAGAACGTCGCACCCTTCGGTGTCACGACGAACTCGATGGTATCCCTTGCGAGTGAAGGTCGGCGTGAAGAGTCGGTTGAAAAAAGGCCATCGCGATCCGCAACGAAAATCAGTTGAGAGGGCGAATGGGAACCTTGTCGAGGTGCCGTAGGAGACGTCATTTCAGTGACACGAAGTCCAAGGCGTGACGCGCGAAGAAACGGGTCTTCGTCGATAAACGCTTTGATTCCCATCGTTGTTTCGACCACGACGCCGCCGTCGCGTAACATTTGGCGAACGTGAGGTTTGGACAAAGGTGAGACGGCAAAGACATAACAGTGACCCGTTGTTGAACCAAAATCGTGGCGTACACTCGTGTTTTCGTTTCGATGTGTCGGACGATTTGTCATGCGATTGCGAATACGAGCGATTAGGTTTGCGCGTTTCTGATCGCGAGCTTCCGGAAGATCCGCACGGCTGAGTTCGACTGCCGCTCGTGCCGCCACCGCCGCCGCCGAGTTGGACGAACCCTTAAACTGTCCGCCGTCTTCTGTCTTGAGGAGCGAGATCGCGTAAGCGTCGGGGCGACCGTGGCGACGGCTAAATGAGCTAAGGTCCGAATCCGAAGCGCCAACAGTGATCACCTCAGGATGATCGGCCGGAGAGAGCAGGGATTCGCCGTCTGTGCGATTGAGGACTTCCGTGAAGTCACCCGAAACAGTCAGTCGTAGTTCGTCGACGTTTTTAGAGAAGTTTTCAGATCGAACTTTGACACGCAGGTAGTAGAGGCCCGGCTTCACTTCGGCCGTCACGATTTCGCGTGGGTAGAGCGAGGCTCCTTGCGCACCTTCTTCGATCAGGCGCTTTTGGGCCATGCCTCCGGTTGCGATCACTTTCAGTGTGTCATCTGTGAGAACGAGATCGAGATCTTTATCGGTTCCGCGAGCGACGTCGTCGGAGAACGAGTTCCAACTCAGGACGGCGCGAAGCAGGCATGTATCGGCTTTCTTGCCTTCGTCAGCTTGCTTTTTATGAGAGTGACAGCGAACTTGTACCGAATTATTCGGGCCTGGGAGAAACGCCCAGTCGTCGGCGACTCGTTCGATCGGAGCGATGTAAGTGCCCTTTGCGAAGTTGCCTGCGGCGTTGACCCACGTGATACCGGTTGAGGTCGCCTGTGTGACGAGGGCATTG
>JAVFAU010000358.1:0-3114 GCA_034002335.1 Bdellovibrionales bacterium
AGGTCATCTTCACGGGTGACTTAAGCCACGAAGATCAAGTCCGCGCGATCATGCGCGCCGATGTTTTCGTCAACCTCTCGGCGCGAACATCTGGTTTCGAACCCTCGCTGCTCGAAGCCATGGCTCATGGAAAAGTCGTCATCGGATCCGAAATGAGCCCGATGGCCGCGATGATCGAACACGGTCTCGAAGGCTTTCTCGTACGCCCGGCGTATGTCGGAGAAATCACAGAACTGCTTCTTGCCGTCTTCGAGCAACAACTGCCTACGGAACAAATCGGCGAAGCGGCGCGCGCCAAAATCACCGCACTCTTTGATGCCGAAAAAATGGTCGTGGAAACATTGAAAGCATATCGCTCAATTCTTGAGGCAACAGGCCGTTACCGGAGAAATGCGTGAATCAAAAACTTCGAAAAGGCTCGCCGAGCGCGATTCGGCGGGAACACGTGCGCGGACGCTGGCTCTATAAAGCCGATCTCAGCAATGCACGCGAACACACCATTCACACGACCAAACAGCTTGTCGGCTTCTTGATTCCGTGGCTCATGCTGGCTCTTCCATTTTTTCTCGCTACCTCACGAGCCGCGACCGAAATCGCATCGTGGGGCCTGGCGTTTCTGACATTGCTCTACGTCGCAACCGACGCCTTCGCTCGCCATCGTGAGTTTCGCTTCTTTAGACTCGGCCCGGATTTGAGCTTAGCCGCCTGCCTCTTCTTCGGCATCCTCAGCATTGTGGCAAATCTCGCGCAAATAGGCTCAGGGCACGATGCCATCAGTTTGATTCTCAAAGGCCTCGGGCATCTGCGCTGGATTCCCCTACTCTATTTATTCGTCTATGCGTGGGAACTCTTTCCAGGCCTGAATCGTGTGGTGACGGTTCTCGTCGGCACCGTGGCCACGACCGCTCTTCTTGTTTGGGTTCAACACTTCCAAGGCGTTGACTGGCTAACGGGAGAGGCTCTTCCGAACGCACCGACCGGACGAATTCCATTCTTCGTTCCCAAAGGCTTCTTCGGTTCGACCGAAGCTCTTGCGACTCTCTTCGCCTGTGTTTTGCCGTTTCCTGTCGCGGCTGCGTGCTTGCGCAAAGAACGCGAAGGCGCCGATCGCCTTACCTGGATCGGCTTCGGCATTTCTGTCGTGATCGCACTGGCACTCTTCTTCACGTATCGCCCCGGCTTTTGGTGGGCTGGAGCGACAGGCATTCTGACGCTTTTGATTTTCCCCGGCGAACGACGCTTCAAACTTCTCGCGTCCATTGCGGCCGCGATTACGGCGGTCTGGCTCATCCTGTTCATTCCTTACGGCTCATCCCAAGTGGACGAAGCAGCATCGTCCACGCATGCCTCCGTTCTCGAACGAATCAATGCCGAAGAAGCCGTTCGCAACGAACAACATCGCCTGCAAATGAACTTGCTTGTTAAAATCTGGGAATCCGCGCCTCTTCTCGGAATCGCGGGCGCCCCTCTCCTCACACCACAGGACGCGGATGCGACCACGCCCCCCGTGGCCGCGCGCTACGACTCCGTGAATGTCTACTTTCTCATTCTCGCGCGCAGCGGTCTTATCGGACTCGGCTTGTACCTTGCCTTTGTTCTGCATCATCTGCTGAACACGCTTCGACTATTTTATGAAATTCCCGAATCGCATCATCGCCACCGCGTTCTTGTCGCTGGCTGTTTTGCAAGCCAATGCGCATTTCATGTCGCAGGGCTTTATTGGGGAACCATGACCGAAGCTTTTTCGATGAATCTTTTCATCCTCGTTAGCTCCATAACGCTTTATATGAACGAGCACTACACACACGGTCTGGTTTCTGATGATAGCGCGCTTTAACGCGCCGTATTTCTCCACGACGAGGGGCGAAATTCATTTGCCCCTGGTTTTACCGGCCCTATAATTTCATCAAACCCAATGGTTTCAACCACTTCCGAGGGATCAATGACTAAGGCTGACCTCATCAATCTGATCGCAGAAAAAGCTGGAATTACACGCGTGAAAGCCGAGACAGTCGTCAACACGATTTTCGATTCTATGGTTGAAGCCTTGATGCGCGACGATCGCATCGAGATTCGCGGATTCGGTTCGTTCGTGAACCGCTACTACGAAGCTTATCAAGGTCGTAATCCGCGCACAGGCGAAGTCATCAACGTCGCGGAAAAGAAATTGCCGTTCTTCAAAGTCGGCAAAGAACTCAAAGAAGAAATCAACAAGGGCTAAGCCCGTTATTTACGGGCGAGATACTGCAAGATGTGGTCGATATCGTAGAACGAAATCGACTCGATATCCGAGAAATTCAAATACACGATATCGCGCGCCTGATCCGTGTCGTTCTTAAGAACCAAACTCAGAATCAAATGACGATCTTTCGATGTCGGCTGACTCATAGCGCTTACAAGATACCCCATAAAGCGATTCCCTGAACGCATCATGATTTCGACACGCGGGTTTTCAAAGTCCGGGCTATCGCCATATTTTTCAAAAACACGCAGCCAATGATCGATCGCCGCTTGAGGTGACAACGGAAGCAAATTATCTCGCAAAGTTTTTACGTTTAACATGCTTCTAGAATGCCCGAGCCCGTGGCTCCACGAGAAGCGACTCGCCCGCTTCTCGCCTATGTCTAGACCTACGACGAGACTTGGCTTTAGAACGGGCGTACTTGATCGATCGAAGACAGACTGCGCGTCGCCATAAAGAGTCTTTCAAGTCCCAGCGCGATACCACCCGCAGGAGGTATTCCGTTGTCGAAACTCCTAAGGAGCTGCACATCCAAAGGAACTTGTTCTCGACCAGTTGAAGCTTTCATCACATTATCGCGCTCGAATCGACGTCGGTTCTCGCTTGGATCATTCAACTCGTGAAACGCGTTGCACAGCTCAAGTCCGCGCCAGTAGACCTCAAAACGATCCGCAAACCCCGCGGAGTTCAACCGCGCCAAAGCCGACATCGAAGGCGGATAGTCGCAAACTAAAACCGGACGTCCTTCGGCGTATTCATCCAAACGAGGCTCGATTTTCTCTATGAAAATCCGGTGAAAAACATCGTCAAACGTATCATCCGCCACCGTTCGCACGGGCACGGCCTTTAACAACTCCTCTCGAGTCGTCTGC
>JAVFAU010000359.1:0-3104 GCA_034002335.1 Bdellovibrionales bacterium
CTCACATGCCTACCATCGTGCCGAGGCGCCGACGGCACCGGCTACAATGGCAAGGGCGAAAAGTATCCGCCCATCACATCACAAGACTTCTTGTACCAACGTCTTCGCGAAATCGGCCTGATGTAGACCGAGCCCGCGCTCGCCGCGGGCTCTCTTGGACCTAGGAAAGACGCGTGAGCGATTCCTGGAGACGCGCTAAACGCGCCTTGTGTCCCTCAAGCAAAGCCTTGTCGCTCGCGACGAGCTCTTCAGGAGCGTTCTTTACAAAGTTCTCGTTTGAAAGCTTCTGCGTGAGAATGCCGATGTCTTTTTGAATTTTCTCGACGGCTTTTTGGATACGCTTCACTTCTTCGGCGATGTCAACCAAACCCTCGAGCGGCACGATCACGTCGACCGACGCCTCACCAACACGAACCGGCGCAACCGCGCACTTCGAAAGATTACCGGCTTCACCGATCTCACATTGATCGACGCGAGCGATACGGCAAATCGCCGGCTTGTTCGCACCTAAAATCTTCTGCATGCGATCATCGCTCGGAGCAAGGCGCACGTTGATCTGAACTCCAGGCTTGATTTGGTTTTCACCGCGAATATTGCGAATCGCCGTAATAACCTCTTTTACGATGTTCATTTCAAAGGCCGCGTCCGCCGAACCAATCGAGAGCCATTCCTTGTCGTTTTTCAACGTCGGATACTGATCGATCACGCAGGCCTCACCGCGAATAGGAAGCTTCTGATAGATTTCTTCCGTGATGAACGGTGTGAACGGATGAAGCAGTCGCATAATGCGATTCAAGGTCTGAACCAACACAAGCTGGGTCGCCTTGCGCTCTCCAGACGACGAACTCGCGTCGGAATAGATCACGGGTTTTACGAACTCAAGATACCAATCGCAGAATTCGTTCCACACAAACTGATACAGCGCGCTTGCGGCATCGCTGTAACGGTCTTGCGCAAGATACTCGTCGACCACCTTCGTCAGCTGGGCCGTTTCCCAAACGATCCACTGATCGGCGACCGACAGCTCAGACTTAGGAGGAACCGCTTTCACTCCTTCCGGCGGCGCTTCGAAATCTTCCAAAGCTCCCATCGCAAAACGAGTCGCGTTCCAGATCTTGTTCATGAAGTTGCGATAGCCCTCAAGACGGCTCTCACTGAACTTCAAATCGCGCCCCGTCGCGATCGACGCAAGCAACGTGAAACGAAGCGCGTCCGCTCCGTAGCTTTCAATCAACTGCACCGGATCGAGCGCGTTGCCCGTCGACTTCGACATTTTTTTGCCGTCGCCGTCGCGCACGAGACCGTGCAAATAGACTTTTCTAAACGGAATATCCTTCTTGAACTCAAGGCCCATGATGATCATGCGAGCGACCCAGAAGAAGATGATATCGTGCCCCGTCACCAACACGTTTGTTGGGTAGAACGTCTTCTGCGCCTCTGTCTCGTTCGGCCATCCCATTGTGCTAAACGGCCACAAGGCCGAAGAGAACCAAGTATCGAGCACGTCTTCGTCCTGTGACAGGTTTTTGGAATGACACTTCTCACAACCTGTCGGATCAACTTCCGACACCGTCACGTGCGCGCAATCGCCGCAGGTCCAAGCCGGAATACGGTGTCCCCACCAGAGCTGGCGCGAAATACACCAATCTTCAATGATCGACATCCAGTGCAGGTACACTTTCGTCCACGATTCCGGCTCGAATTGAATCGAACCGTTTTCGACAACGTGACGGGCCGCCGTCGCCATTTGCGACATCCGCGCAAACCATTGCTCGCTCAGGAAAGGTTCAACCGCCGCGCCCGAACGCGAACAGTAACCGACCGAGTGCGTGTGCGGTTCTTCTTTCACCAAGTACTCACCCTCTTTAAGGGCAATCAAAATTTGCTTTCTCGCTTCTTGAACTTTGAGTCCGTTGAACTTTCCGGCACGCTCGTTCAGCGTTCCGTTCTTGTTCAAGATATTGATCATCTCAAGCTTATGGCGAACTCCGACTTGGTAATCGTTGAAATCATGCGCCGGCGTGATCTTCACGACACCCGTTCCGAACTCCTTATCGACATACTCATCCGCGATGATCGCAATCGTGCGATCCGTGAGCGGCAGCTTCACGCGACGACCGACGAGTTTCGCATAACGCTCGTCCGCCGGATGAACTGCGACAGCCGAATCTCCCAATAGGGTTTCAGGACGAGTGGTCGCAACGACCAGCTTCTGCGACTCATCGCCCTCAACAGAGTACGCGATGTGGTACAAAGTGCCCTTGGTCTCGCGATGCTCGACTTCCAAATCTGAAATCGCCGTCTCAAGCGGGCCCGACCAGTTTACAAGGCGTTGGCCACGGTAGATGAGGCCTCGCTTATGCAAATCGACAAAGACTTTGCGAACGGCTTTCGAGACGCCTTCGTCGAGAGTGAACGTCGCGCGATCCCAATCGCACGAATCACCCAAACGGCGCATTTGCTCATAAATGCGATTGCCGTATTGATGCTTCCATTCCCAAACTTTTTCCAGAAAGGCCTCGCGCCCCATTTCACGCCGAGTCTTGCCTTCTTTCTTGAGTTCGCGCTCAACCACCGATTGCGTCGCGATCCCGGCATGATCCGTTCCCGGAAGCCAAAGAGCGTTGTACCCGCTCATGCGCTTCCAACGAATCAAGAGATCTTGGATCGTGTGATCAAGCGCGTGCCCCATGTGCAATTGCCCCGTCACGTTCGGCGGAGGAAGAATGATCGAGAACGGAGGTTTCTTGCTCTGATCCGCAGCTTTGAAAAAACCCGACTTCTCCCACCAATCGTAGGTACGCTTTTCGACGTCTTGAGGATTGTAGCGAGCGCTGGCGCTCTCACCGCTGCGTTCAGCTGAAGAAGAAGTGTCGGACGAGATTGAATCTGGTGTCTGTTGGCTCATGGACCGAGCCTACACTTTTAGGTCCTGAGCCTCAACCGGAAGCCCGAAGAGATATCAAGAATCAAATTTACCGAGCTTCAAAGCCTTTCAAAATCTTGCTGCGCTCGGTCTTAATTTCCTCTTCGGGATTCACCCCACCGAATTTGGCCATCACAAATTCGACGATGCGATCCGACGCCAAAGCCGGATCCTCATA
>JAVFAU010000360.1:0-3103 GCA_034002335.1 Bdellovibrionales bacterium
CTTGAAGCACCCATCGGAGCTTATCGACGCAATGACGGCGGCTCACTCAAGTTGAACGCTGTCTTTTAAATCTCAAGCTTAAAGACCTGTCGCGAAGGATCGCATGTCACGGTCGTCTGCTTAAGGGTGCGCAAAAGACCCTCAATCGCCGGGCCAACAAGAACACCCGATGGCCGCCCCGCCGTTAACCCCGAAAGTTCCGCTTCGACGGCTTCGATCATTCCTTCTTCAATGCTCGAAGTCGAAATGGATGTATCCGGACTTTCGGTTGCAACATAGCGAGCGTCAAACCGCGCGCTCAACTTTAACGATCGCAGCGTCGCAGCTATAGCCCGTTTTCCTTTTTCCGGAAGCCCTATGTTCAAAGACGTCGGAAAACGAAAGAACACCATTTGTTTGAGGCCCATGGCTTGCTCGGGTGTTTTCAAAAACATCCAAGCCCCCAGCGGCAACTGAACACTGGCCGACTGCGACTTTGTCGAACTCCCTGAGCACGAAAGAGATGCGTAATCCGTTGTCTGCAAGTGAAACCAGAACGGCGCGTTTTTCGAATATCTCATGAGATCAGGAAAGGCGAAGAACTGTGAGAATCGCGAATCCATCAAATCCCGAAAACCATCGATCGATCGAGCTTCCACCCAATCCGACCAAACCCCGCTTGGCGCGAACCAAGCTTGGAGCAGCGTCTGAAGATCTTTCGATTGAGCCGATACCGTTAGGCCCGATGACGACGTGAAGTCGCTAAGAGCGTTTGCGGCCAAGGCTTCGTAAGAAACGCTTGGCGCATGGGCCACCGAGATCGGACGATCGAGCGCCACTTTAAGCTGTGCTTTTAAAACATGACGCCCACCATGCGCTTGGCGCACGTACTCTCCCGGAACGATCGAAAGGGCTGTTCCTCCGACACTCACCAAAGAAATAGCTTCGGCACCTGGAGCAAAGCGCTCGGCAACCGCAGCCTCCAGCTTTTCTTCGATTTCCTGCCGAAACGAGTCTTGCACCCATCTCTCTTGGAGAGCCTGCCACGCGTACTGTCGAATGACGGATTCGATGCCTAAAGGCCCACGACAAGACAGCGACATCTCCGGTTGTGAGACAAACGCGGGCAGCGCAAGCTGCGAAAAGTCGACGCTCGGATACGAACCTGAGGTCAGTATTTTCGCGCGAGTGAAGAACGAGAGGTTTTCGCGTGACCATCGAATCGTCGCGCCATCGCAATCCGCATCAATACGAATGCGTGCGTTGACGCCTCCCACGCGACTTTGGATCACGGTATGAATCGCGATGCGCTTTACGGAAACCTGCACTTCTCCAAGCGAAGCTTCCACAACAAGCCCTCGACTGTCACTCGTAAGACGGCCGGAGACATGGCCTTTGACACTGACGCCCTGCAACTGAATCGCAAAAGGATCTGTGATCTCGACATCGCCGATGTCTTGACTGAACTCGAACCCTTCGCTCAAGGGTGAATTCAAAAAATCCGCAACCGCACCCTCAAGACGGGAGCCATCGCCAGGAACACCAATAGCAACAGGCATCTCCAGAGCGTTGGTCCAAATGCTGGACCCCGGAGTATCCGCCAAACTGTTTTCCTTTACAAACAATGTGGCTGAAATCAAAAACAGACCGGCACTTCGCAACCAGCCCCTCTTTGTCTTCATTTTCAAACTCAAGTTCATAATTCATCGCTCCGAATCTTTCTCATCGGCCAAAGGAAGATAAGGACCCACAAGAATGATGAATGATGCGCGAACCTTCACAATCTCGAAAAAACGGGTCATGTTCTTAGCCATCGCGGCAACTCTTGTCGGCGTCGGCCTGACCATCGCCTCGCTTTTTCATCTCGCATCTCTGGAAACTCGCTACTCGATGACGGAGTTCCTTGCGACGGACGATGTCTCACTACGAGAAGACGCGGAAATCAAAAAACGATACCGCATCAGTGACGCGCCCTGGATCGTCGTTGTCGCAGAACGAAACACGGGATGGATGAACAAGGCGGCCATCAGCGCTCTTTCTAAAACCGCAGCGGCGCTACAAGAACAAAACGGAATTAAAAACGTCTCTTCTCTTGGGACGCTCGAAACTGTCGTCAAAAGTAAAAGTGAAGTGCGCCTCGGGCGACTCACCGAAGTTTTGGAGAAGAACGAATGGAATCGCCTTGGTTCCCAAGACGGTGTTGTCGCGCCCGTTCTAGTTTCAAAGGATCATCTATGGGCGACGATGCTCGTCGAAGTCGATCCGGCCTTCGCCACGACGCCCGAAGCATTGCTTGGAATAAAAAACTCCATTGAGACCACCGTTTCAAAAGAGCTCGGCCAAGACCGCCTGCATATCGGGGGCATTTCCGTGATCCAAGCCGAGTTAAGCCAAGTTCTCTCACGGGAGCTTATCCTTCTGGGAGGCTTTGGAGCCTTTGCTGCGACGCTCGCTTTGATGTTCCTCTTTCAGGGGTACTCGGCAATCGTCATCGCAGTCTTAACCTGCGTGTCGTCGATCGTCGTCGTATTGGGAACAATGGCCTCTTTCGGCAAAAGTCTCGGCGTACTCTCAATCAGTCTGCCGATTTTGATCGCCGTGCAAACCCTTTCACTTACAGTCCATTGCCTGTTTGCCTTCATCGAAGATCGTAAGAACTTATCAAAGATCGACGCGTTGATTTCTTCGTTCCGTCGTCTCTTGTTGCCGAACCTTCTAGTCTCACTTGCAACCGGAGCCGGTTTCTTGACCCTCGCATTTTCGCACGTTTCCGCGATGCGTGACTTCGGCACAACTGTCGCGGCCGCGTCGCTCGCGCTTTGGTTCATTACAACGCTTCTCTTGTACCCGCTTCTTCTTGTTATGAAAGAGCCGACACTGCACCCTTGGGTCGGAGGCAAAGCGCGGTGGACGCTCTGGATTATGAAGCACAGGCTTTTCGTGCTCGCGAGCATCGGCTTCGTCTCTTTCGCCGCAGCCGCCAGCGGACTGCAAGTCAATTACTCACATCGTCTTTTCGATGAACTCTCTCCTGATAACCAATCGATTCTTGCCGCCGACATCGTAGATCGAAGCCTCGGAGGCGTTGTTCCCGTTGAAATCGAAGTTCGCCTCGCAGATAAGA
>JAVFAU010000361.1:0-3085 GCA_034002335.1 Bdellovibrionales bacterium
AGAACATGCGCGATTTGAAATGGATCTTCGAACGCGTTCAAGGGCGCGCGGAAGGTACGGCGAATCCTCTCGGTACGACGCCTCGCTATGAGGATCTTGATTGGCAAGGCTTGGATGGCTTCGAGCGAGCGGCATTTGAGCGGCTCACCAAAATCGATGGCCCGGCTTGGGTGGAAGAGTCGCGCAGTCATCGCGAATCACTGGCGAAGTTCGGTGATCGTATTCCTTCCGAGATGATGGCTTGCAACGAGCGCTTGCTTGTTCGTTCGACGGATCAAGCCACTCAGGGTTCGTGAAGCGTCGTCCGCCAGGACTGCTTTGTATAACATGCGCTCGGCGAGTTTTACGCTCGTCGAGCGATGAAGATATTCATGTCTTTCAGCTCAAACTTGCCGACTGGCTAAAGGTCGAGAGGGTCGAAACCAGACCGTGCTTAAGCGTCTGTCCCGAAGCGGGTGTCACCGTCGAACGTCGTGGAAAATCGATGGTTCTCGATCAAAGCGCGATCGAACAGGTCCATGCTCAATTCGATCCGACGAGACAGCTTTCATTTTTCTAGAAAAACACATTACGCTTAATGAATATGCGTTGTTCGCTTCGTTCTCGAACACCGGGTGTTCTTTCCATTTTGGTTTCTCTGTTCGCGCTTCCGATGGCGTCCTCGGTGACGTTGTTTGGGGCCGCGCCGGCCTACGCCGAAAACCCGCGCACGGCGCGAATGACGGCGCGAGCTGTCTCAAATGAACAAGCCGCACAGGTGTTGCTAAAAAAGTTGCGAACGGTCGAAGCCGGGATTCGCGATGCTTCGCTTTCTTCGGATTGCGATTCCGAGACAAAGCCGGATGTGCGGGAACTACAGTGGGAGGAGGCGCGAGAAGCGGCCCTGTCTCCGGATACACGTTTCGTGAATTGTCTATTTGTTGCCGATGGTCTGACTGTCGAAGAGCGTCCATCCGGTAAAACGACCTACGAGGTGAGCGAAGTTCGATTGAGCGAGATGAAGAAGCTACCGGCCGAGGTTTATGGAGGCTCGAATATCGAGATTCTCGATTTCACGGCTCGTAGAAGTGATGAGCGAAAAGAAGCCACGCGTAAGCCGATGAGCCCTGAGCAGAAAGAACAGCTGAAGGCCGCTTTGCAAAAGGGATTTGGCGCGCTTGTGGATCAAAAGATGGATGCATTTCGTTGTCGCGAAATCCTCAAGTCAGATGCAGGGATCGCTATGCAAAGCGCGAAAGTTCTAGAGGCTGAAAAGCCGAAGTTGCGCGACAATCCGTGGCTCACGATGGACAAGTATCGCGCCTCCATTCGCGAGGCCGGCATCGAACGAATCGAGGGCTTCGGGACGACGATCAATACGACAAGGCGAGTTGGGTCGGCGGTTATTCAGCCATTCGTCGGAATCGATGTGAGCGATGTTTCTGAGGCTGGGACTGCGAACTCCCGCGAAGGCGGCGTGCGCGGTGTCCTTCAGGAGCTTGGCGTGGAGCCTCGTTACACGATGGGTGTTCGCATTATCTTTAAGTAGCCTTGAGGCGAAATAGCTCAATCCAAAGCCAAGTGGACGAACTTCAAGTAACGCAGCTCCGGGCAAGCGTGAGGGAACGGGTGATCCGCACCTTGGCCGGAGACGCGAAGAATGCGCCCGCGGCGTCTTGCTTGCGACATGGCCTCTGTGATGATTTTAAAGAAGTCATCAAACGAAATATGACTCGAACAGGAGCTAAGTGAGAGCTCACCGAGCGGAACGACTCGTTTGGCGGCGGCGGCGAAGAGCTCGGTGTACTTTGCAACTGCGATTTCTTTTCGTTCTTCGGAGTGGCTCATTGAAGGTGGATCGACAATGATATGGTCCCAAGTGCTGTGGTCGCCCGTCAGGTATTCGAAGACATCGATGGCCAGGCCTTCGTGACGAGAAGATTCAAGGCCGTTTAATGCCCAGTTCTTTTCAGCCGATGTAATGGCTGCTTGTGAAATATCAAGGCTTGCGACTTTGTCGGCGCCCCCGAGTCCGGCGGCGATCGAAAAGCCTCCGGTGTAGCTAAAAAGATTCAAAAGAGTTTTGCCGCGAGCGTTCTGTCGGACGAAAAAACGATTGTCCCGTTGGTCGAGGAAGAATCCCGTTTTTTGTCCCTTTTCGAGATTCACTTCGTAAAGGGCTCCGTTTTCTTTCATCACGACATCAAGCGATGGTTTTTCGTCTCCGGCTACATGGTGCGCCGTTCGCTCCGAGCTGCGTCTGGATTTTTCGATCACGGTTTTCACTGGTCCGTGTCCG
Source organism: Bdellovibrionales bacterium (assembly GCA_034002335.1). Classification (GTDB taxonomy): domain Bacteria; phylum Bdellovibrionota; class Bdellovibrionia; order Bdellovibrionales; family JAMPXM01. Next base: position 2,279 of record JAVFAU010000361.1, read on the forward strand.
AGATGCTCGCCGACGTTGGCTAAAATCCATTCTGCGATCTCGTTTTTGTTCCAGAACTCACCCGGACCTTGACCGTCGAATTGCAAGACGGCCGTATCGCCGTAGACGTCGCAGACGAGACCGGGAAGTACGTCGCCTTCGCCATTGAAAAGGCGAAACCCGGTTGTCAGTTCATTTCTCACTCCGGATCGTAGTTTTAAGGAGCGTTCGAAGCGGCGATGAAAGAACCCATTGGTGGAGGACGGCGGGAACTTCTCAGTGCTTAAAATGCGGAGTGCGAGCGGACTGTGAGGATCGTAAATCGCCCACGCGAGTTCGCCCTTTGAGTCGAGAACTTGTGCGAGTTGCGCGCGGTCGATGTTTTTGGACGCCCCTTCGAGTGGAACTATGGCTTCGCGGTAGACCCATGGATGTCCTTGTTGGATCGATCGACGGAGATTGCGTGTGAGTTTGATGCGAAGCTTTGCCATAGGTGAGTAACTTATATGACGGCCAATGATGTGCAAGTCTGGTTGTGATGATCGGGGTTGAAGTTTGTAAATAGGTGTTGATTTTGCGTTCAAATGAGAAGGCTAGGTTGAGGGGCCTGGACTCCTTTTTCGTGAAACTCATTTCTATGATTTTAAAACAGATCTGAGAATTGATCTGGTTCTGCTCTTAATTGTTTTTCGGGAGATGAAATGTCCTTCTTTTCTGTTCGTGAGAATGTTCGATCGATGACTCTTGCTTCTGGGTTGGTGGTTCTTCTTGGTGTGTGTGGATGGTGCGGATGCTCCCGCATTGGTTAGATTTGAAGCCCCAGAAGGC
>JAVFAU010000362.1:0-3069 GCA_034002335.1 Bdellovibrionales bacterium
AGGAAAGAAGAAATAAGCATGTCGTCGCGAGTCCGCAAGCCTGAGGTTTCCCTTCGTAGTCGTCCACGTCGTAACCGCGCAAGCGAAGCGATTCGCGGTCTTGTGCGCGAAACGGTTTTGCGCCCAGAGCACTTCATTTTGCCTCTGTTCGTTTGCGAAGGAAAAGGGGTGAGTGAGCCGATTTCTTCGATGCCCGGACAGTCGCGACTTTCAATTGATCTTCTGGTGAAGAAAGTGAAAGAAGCCTCGGCCGAGGGCGTTCGCGCGGTCGCGCTTTTTCCTAAAATCTCGGATATTCTTAAAGACACGTACGCCAAAGAATCTCTCAACAAGGATGGGCTTTTACAGCGGGCCGTTCGTGAATTGAAGAACGCTTGTCCTGACGTTTTGGTGATCACGGATGTCGCGATGGACCCGTATTCAAGCGACGGTCATGACGGTGTGGTTCGCGACGGCGTGGTTGTGAACGATGAGACGCTTCCGATTTTGGTGGGCATGGCCGTGAGTCAGGTCGAAGCGGGAGCCGATTGGGTTGCGCCATCGGATATGATGGATGGGCGAGTCGGGTATATTCGTCGCGCTTTGGATGACGCCGGGTTCGCGGATCGCGGCATTCTTGCTTACACCGCGAAGTATGCGTCGGCCTTTTACGGTCCATTCCGGCAAGCTCTCGATTCCGCACCACGCGCAGGCGATAAAAAAACGTATCAGATGGATCCGGCGAATCGTCGCGAAGCTTTGCGTGAGGCGGTGTTGGATGTGGCTGAAGGCGCGGATGTCATTATGGTTAAGCCCGCGCTTGCGTATCTCGATGTGATCTCAGAGCTTCGACGTCGCGTGAGTGTGCCGGTTGCGGCTTATCAGGTGAGTGGCGAATACGCGATGATCAAAGCGGCAAGCCAGCTTGGCTGGCTTGATGAGGAACGGGCCATGATGGAGGCTTTGCTCGCGATTCGACGGGCGGGAGCCGACATGATTCTTTCCTATTATGCGCTTGATGCGGCTCGAATTCTTCAGCGTTAACAAGATGTTAACGTGGTTCCAGGGCAGGTAAAAACGTCTCTGGCTGATAAGACTTACATGCGTCGCGTCAAACCTAGCTCTGCTTGTAGGTCTTTTCTGGCAAGGAAAAACCTTAAGGTTTTCAATAATATGCAAAATATTTGAGCATATTCTGAGCAAAAACTTCCGTCGATATAAAGGTGGCCAAGAGTGTGCTATAAGCAGACGGACAGTATCTAAAGCCTTCGCGGCGAATATGTTGAATCACTATGAAGAGTCACTCGTAAGAACCTGCCATTGGGCAGTTCATGCGAACGGACCTAGGAGAGCAATTTGAGCATCCAGAGCACCGAGACGATTGAAGGTACAGAAATCACAGCGGCAGCAGCCGTGGGAACGGGACGAGAGTCGGCTGTGGAGCGTGCCGAAGCTGCGGATATGTCTTCTGATTTTGAAGACGCAGAGTCTTCAATGGATGATTCAGAAGATATGGACGACATGGGCGGCGGTGCCGCTCGTCCGGCATGGAGCGATGGCGACGATACTCAAGACCTGCAAGATCTAAAGGCCGCAATGGCGGATAAAGATTCGAAGCGTCGCATGGGCATCGAGGAAGAGTCTGAAGAAGACGACGTCGATCTCGATATGATCGATGACATCCTGGCTCTACCTGAAGAGCAGTTTCCTCGCTTCACATTGGCGAAGAACAAAGCGCGCTTCCTTCGTATGGTCAGCTGGTATCGCAACAAAAAGGAGTGGCTCGAAGTCGCTCCTCTTTCTGGCGTGAGCAAGCTCTTTAAACAACAGACAAAAGAACTTGTTGGAATCCGTGCTTCGAAACTCGATTACGAAATGGAGCTTGAGACGGGAACATTGACTCCGTCGCAGCGTTCATACCGTCGAGACGAGCTTAAGATGTGTAAAGTCCACGAGAAGATGGCGGTCAATTTGATCGCGCGCATGCAGGTCAAAATCAAGTCGGGACGCCGTTAAGGGGTTTCGCGATTCACAGACGAGTGTCGTTTGAAGAAAAAAGCCGAGTTGAGACTCGGCTTTTTTCTTTTCTGCTGCAGAACTTCTCATCGTGATTAGCCGTCACTCGGTGGGGCGGCTGGGATATCGTATTTCGTGCGTAGGTATTCGGCCCAGCGGTTTGTCGAAGCCGTTCTAAACGCGATCGAGTAGAGCGCGCGTGTTACGGTGGCGTTTCCATAACCCAAGATGTATTGGTCCGCTGCGATGGATGGGTCGCTTCCTTTTGCGACGACAATCATCGTTCGCGGAGCTGACGCGCCGGGGAGTTGGATGGGAGAACTGTAGTAGTTCGTTCCGGCGAATCGAAGCGCAGGCAGGCCGTTGATCGTGCCACTTGTCGCGTACTGTGGAGCCGAGCCCGAGAGTTGCGAGAACGAGCCTTGCTCCTTAATGGAGTTTGGCCAATGGTTTACGGTGGCGCCGCCTGAATACCCTGTCAGAGTGTCGGCTTTAAACCAAGAGTACGGGCGAGGGAAAGATGTGACATCGACTTGAATTGTGCGAGTCGCGCCTGCGGCATCTCTCACAAGAACGCTTGTCGAACCGGGAGTCGCACTGGCTGTGAAAACACCCGTAGCAGCGTCGACCGAACCGTTTCCTGAGACGATTGAGAAAGTGTAAGGCTTGCGACCGCCGTGAGCGGCGAGAGTCACGGTACCGCTCACATTTGTCGTGTCGGTCAGTGTCGCGGTAAACACGCCATTTGAACATGAATGCGAACCGCGCAGCGTGATGCCGTAGCGGCCTGCCAAGTAACACTCGATGTGCTGGCGATCTGTCGATGAAACGGAGGAGCTTAATACCAAGAGTTCGGCGATATCGCCTTTGTAGAGGTTCTGGAAAGTGGCGTTGTAGAATCCGCCGATACGAAGTGAGCCGGCCGTTTGATTGAGCGTGATGGTTCGAGTCGCACTCAATTCGCCGTTAACATACGTGCGATCGTCCGTTCCGTCGTAAGACTGAACGATCAGAGTTGGTGCGCTCGTGGGATAGTGGGTAGAAGCGGTTCCGTAACTCGAGACGCCTCCCGAT
>JAVFAU010000363.1:0-3067 GCA_034002335.1 Bdellovibrionales bacterium
GTGAATTACGCGCTGATGATCGGCTCCGTGTGGCTTGTGCTCGCGTTTAAGAGCTCTTCGAACCTCGCCGGCGCGTATGGCGTGAGCGTGTCTTTGACGATGGTGATCACGACGTTCTTGGCGTTCTACGTCGCGAGACGGCATTGGGATTGGAGTCGGGCTTTTGCGCTCTTCGTATGCGGTTTCTTTCTGATCATCGACCTTGGTTTTTTGTCGGCGAACGCCATGAAGATTTCGCACGGTGGATGGTTGCCGCTGGCACTCGGCGCGGGAATGGCGCTTTTGATGGCGACATGGAGAGAGGGTCGAAAAATTCTTGTTCAAAGAATCAAAGCTTCGACTCCGCCATTTCGTGAATTTTTGCCGCGCGTACTGAAAGACCAGAGCATTCGCCGTGTAAAGGGGACGTCTGTGTTCATGGTTGGAGATGTCGAGATGACTCCACCGGCGATGGTTCACAATGTGAAACACAATAAAGTTTTACACGAGCAAGTTTTGATTCTTACGGTGTTGACGCTTGAAGTCCCTTACATGGAGCCAGGCGAACGTTTGAAGATCGACCAGGTTGCCGATGGGGCTTTCAAGGTCGAAGCTTACTACGGCTTCATGGAAACGCCCGATGTCATGGCTCTCATGGCGAAGATCAAGAAAGAGGGAGTCGATTTGGTGATTCCTGAAGTCACGTTTTTCGTCGGCCGAGAAACTCTGATCGCAAGCGATCGCCCGGGAATGGCGATCTGGCGAGAGCACATTTTCGCCTTCATGGCCCGTAACGCTCATCGCGCGACGCAGTTCTTTAATATTCCGGCCGATCAGGTTATTGAAGTCGGTATGCAGGTTGAGCTGTGATCAGAAACGAAAATGGTATCGAATGGCGTTTAACGCAGACGTTGTTGAGTCGAAAGCGCATGTTTTCGTTCGATGGGTCAGACGCGGGATGGTCTTCGACGGTTGCGCTCACGTCGGCTTTGATTGTGACGGTTGTAACATTGGCTGGTTGGATGAACCAGACGATCGGAAGCCTCTTGCCGGTATCGGGTGTCGCCGTTTTCGAGCGTGGTGAGGTTTGGCGCGCTTGGACAGCGTGTTTTGCGCACGCGGATGCCGGGCACTTGCTGAGTAATCTTTTTTTCTTCGTGATTTTCGGTCGTTTGCTCGGGGCTTACTTCGGCTATTGGCTTTTTCCGTTTTGGGCGTTCGTACTCGGGGGACTGGCGAATCTTGCGGTGCTCTCGAGCTACGCTCCCGAGGTGAAAGTGCTCGGAGCGAGTGGTGTCGTGAACGTCTTGGGCGGAATGTGGCTTTCGCTGTTTTTCTTGATTAGTCGGCAATATAAAATGAATGGTCGCATTTTGCGGACGCTCGGTGTCGCGCTCTTGCTTTTTGCGCCGCAGGAGTTTCGTCCTGAGGTGGCGGAACGCGTTCATGCCGCGGGTTTGTTTTCAGGTATTTTATTTGGAATAGTCTGGTTTTTCCTTTTCAAGCGCAGGATTCGAAACTACGAGGTATGGGAACCGATTCCGCCTGATGATCCTGAAGATGAGTTGCCGCCACCGGATTTCACTCAACAGATCGTGAGGGCGCAGGTGACGGAGGAGAAGCATCATGGCGAAAACAACTCGGATCGCGATCCCAGATCGTAAGGCTCACGAACTTCGAATTGGCTCTTGGAATGTCAATGGCTTGCGTTCGGTTTTTGGCAAGGGACTTCTCGAGTGGTTAAAGGCGAGCGATCTCGATGTCGTGATGTTGCAAGAGGTAAAAGCCCGACCCGAAGTTCTTGAGACACTCGAGAACTTTCCATCACGATACGGGTACGAATCCGTATCGTGGGCCGTAGCCGAAAAGGCAGGATACAGCGGGCTTCTTACGCTGTCTCGTCGGAAGCCAGGTGAGATTCGCGAAGGTTTGGGCGACGCGAAGTTTGACAGTGAAGGCCGATGGCTTGAGGTCGATATTGGCGACTATACGATCATCAATAGTTATTTTCCGAACTCACAAAGAGAACATGCGCGACTTCCGTATAAGTTAGAGTTCTGCGCGGCTGCGATGAAGCGTTTGAAGGCCTTAGAGAAGGCGGGTCGGACGATTGTTCTCGCGGGCGACATCAATGTGGCCCATACGGAAATCGATTTGGCGAATCCGAAAACGAATACGAAGAACGCAGGTTTTTTGCCTGAGGAAAGAGCGTGGTTCACGTCGTTTCTGGAAGCGGGATTCATCGATGTTTTTCGTGAGTTTGAAAAAGGTCCTGGGCACTACACATGGTGGAGTTATCGACCAGGTGTGCGCGAACGAAACGTCGGATGGCGTTTGGACCACTTCTTCATGGCGGGTTCCAAGCGCGAGCGTGCGAACTGGATGGAGCACCAGCCGCAGGTCACGGGATCAGACCATTGCCCGATTGTTCTTAGCGTCCGCGCGCCCAGCCTGTGATGGCGAGTTGAAGGGCGCGTTCGGCGGAAAGGCCGGCGTCGCGCACTTTCGTGCGATCGACAAGCAGTGTGTAGCCACCAAAACCATAGCTGAACGGAACAAAGACCGCGATTTTCTCTTCGAGACCGGTGGTGCTCGCTGTCGACGCTGAGGTCTTGGAGCCGTTCATGTGAAGATCGTCAAAGCGATCTCGCATGACGAGTCCAAGAAGTTCGATTTCGGGAGTGACGCGAACGAAGACGACTTTCTGGCTGCTGTCGGGGCCTTGATTGCGGCTGAAGAGATCCGTGAGGTCCTTGAGCGGAGAGTAGATTGTGCGAATGACGGGAGCGCGCTTCAGAAAGGCTTCAAACCGCTTGAAGAAACTTCCGGCTAAGTAATTTTCGACCAAAACTCCGGTGAGCAAGATGGCCAGTATGGCAAGCATCAGCCCGAGGCCTGGTATATAGAAATCGTCTGGCATGGGAGTTGTTAGTGCCATGAGAGTTGTTAATGCTTCGCCAAAAGTGACTTCGAGGCTTCGAACAACCCATATCAAGAGGTAAATCGTGATCACGATTGGAAGCAGGGTTAAAAGACCTTTTAAAAAGATCGAGTTGATGCGGATAAAAAGAGGTCGCATGATCTTCTG
>JAVFAU010000364.1:0-3066 GCA_034002335.1 Bdellovibrionales bacterium
CGTAGTTGCGCTGGGTGCCGCATCAAGCATGCTGACAGCGTCATTCGCACAAGCCTCCGTAAAACGTCCGACAACATTCGTCTATTGTTCCGAAGGAAGCCCGCGCACGTTCAATCCTCAAATGGGCATGGACGGCCCGACCTTCAATGCAAGTTCGCGGACCATTTACAATCGCCTCGTTGATTTCGAAAAAGGTGGAACGAAAGTCGTTCCTTCGCTTGCGGAGAGCTGGGCGGTTTCAAAAGACGGCAAACAAATTACGTTCAAACTCCGTAAAGACGTCGAATTCCAAACGACGGCTTGGTTTAAGCCGTCCCGTGCGTTCAATGCCGACGATGTTCTCTTCACGTTCAATCGCATGTTCCGCAAAGATCATCCGTTCCATAAGGTCAACGGCGGAGTTTATGAGTACTTCACGTCGATGGACATGAACAAGCTCATCATGGATATCAAAAAGGTCGACGACCATACGGTGGTCTTTGTTCTGAGCCGCCCCGAGACGCCGTTTCTTGCGAACATGGCTATGGACTTCGCGTCGATCCTCTCGGCGGAGTATGGAGACGCGCTTCTTAAGTCGAAAACTCCAGAGCGAATCGATCAGCAGCCGATCGGCACGGGGCCTTTTCAATTTGTCCGGTATGAAAAGGACTCGCAGATTCGCTACGAAGCTCATCCAAAATACTTTGAAGGCAAGGCCGCTATTGACCGCCTTGTTTTTGCCATCACGGTTGACCCGAACGTACGCGCTCAAAAGCTGAAGCGAGGCGAGTGTCAGTTCGTCGCGGAACCATCGGTTCTCGATGTGACGTCCCTGCGTAAGGAGACCAAGGTGTCGGTTGTTGAGCAAGAGGGACTCAACGTCGGGTATCTCGCGATCAACGTCGAAAAAAAGCCGCTCGGCGATGTTCGCGTGCGCCAGGCGATTGCGATGGCCTTAAATAAGAAAACATACATCGACGCCATTTATCAGGGGCAAGCATCGGCCGCGACAAACCCGATTCCGCCAAGTATGTGGTCATACAACAAGGCGATCAAAGATACGCCGTTTGACACGGTCGCAGCGAAAAAACTTTTGGCCGATGCCGGGTTTCCAAATGGTTTCGAAACGACGCTTTGGTACATGCCGGTTTCGCGTCCGTACAATCCGAATGCGAAGAAGATGGCCGAGATGATGCAGGCTGATCTCGCGACTGTTGGAATCAAAGCCAAGCTTGTTTCTTACGAGTGGGGAACCTATCTCGATAAGGCTCGTAACGGCGAACATGATCTTCTCTTGATCGGTTGGACGGGGGACAATGGCGACCCTGATAACTTTATGGGAACGTTGTTGGGGTGCGCGGGCGTGAAGGGCGGCTCAAACTACTCGCGTTGGTGCAATAAGGACTTCGATCGTCTGATCAACGGAGCTCGTCAAGCATCGGATCTTGCCACACGGACAAAGCAATACGAGCAGGCGCAGGAAATTTTCAAACGCGAGTTGCCATGGGTCACAATCGCCCACGCGAAGGTGTTTCGTGCCATGGAAAAACGCGTAAAGGGTTACTCCATGTCTCCGTTTGGAACCGATGCGTTTTATGGAGTATCGGTTGAGAGCAAGCAGTAGCTTCGCGTAATGATCGCATATCTTCGTAAACTAAAACTGGCGCAGATTGCGGCGACGCTCTTCGGGGTGTCGCTTGTGGCGTTTTTCCTTGTTCGTCTCGTGCCGGGAGATCCGGTGACGTTGATGATTGGCGAACGTGGAGCCTCGCCCGAAGCGATTGCCGAGTTAAAGGCTCGCTTGGGTTTGGATCGCTCTCTTGTGGAGCAGTATTTGCTTTTCGTATGGAATGCGGCCCAGGGGAACTTCGGTCATTCGATTCTATCGGGCCGTTCAGTGATGGAGGAGTTCCTCGAGCGATTCGCCGCGACGGCGGAACTTGGCGGTCTTGCTCTGATGCTCGCGACGCTTGTTGGAATCCCTCTTGGGATTTTGGCGGCACTCACGCGTGGACGACTGTTTGATCGCATCGCCATGAGCTTGGCGGTCACATTTTATTCGATGCCGATTTTCTGGTGGGGCCTTATGGCCATTGTCGTGTTCAGCGTGAAGCTTGCGTGGCTCCCGGTGTCGGGTCGGATCGGAGTGGAATACGATGTGCCTTTGAAGAGCGGGCTTTTGCTCTTGGACGTTTGGATGGCGCCCGAAGCGTGGCTCGAAAAGTGGTCCGCATTTAAAAGTGTTTTGCACCATCTTCTTTTGCCGTCCCTTGTGTTGGCGACGGTGCCTCTTGCCGTGATCGCGCGTATGACTCGCTCAAGTCTACTCGAGGTTTTAGGCGAGGACTATATTCGTACCGCGAAATCAAAGGGTCTTTCGCCGTTTCGAGTCGTTGTCGTACATGCGCTTCGCAATGCTCTGATTCCAGTGGTTACGGTGCTAGGTCTTATGCTGGGAACCATTCTGACGGGCGCGATTTTGACGGAAACTATATTCTCTTGGCCTGGTCTCGGTCGTTGGTTGGTCTCGGCGGTACTGTCTCGAGATTATCCGGTGATTCAAGGCGGAATCTTGCTTGTCGCCGTGATCGTTCTGGGTACGAGTCTTTTTGTCGACTTCCTTTATGGTGTGATTTCACCACGCCAAAAAGAGGAGACGCCGTGATGAGACGAAAAGAGCCCGTGGTGCTTTTTGCCGTGGCTGTTTTGTTTGGAGCCGCGATTTTGGGACTGCTCGCGCCGTGGCTTGCTCCGTACAGCCCGTCTCAAACGTTCGAAGGAGCTTACTCGCTTCCGCCTTTTTTTATGGACGGACACGATACGCGATTTTGGCTTGGGACGGATGATGTCGGACGCGATCTTCTAACGCGTTTGATGTACGGTGCGCGAGTTTCACTTTTAGCCGGACTATCCGTAGCTTTTTTAAGTGTGCTTGTCGGAACAGTCTTGGGTGCTCTTGCGGGTTGGCGCGGCGGTTGGATTGAAACGGTGATCATGCGAGCCATGGACACCATGATGGCGTTGCCCGCGATTCTTCTTGCGATCGTCATTGTCGCGATTCTTGGCCCGAGCCTGGTGAATGCCGTG
>JAVFAU010000365.1:0-3055 GCA_034002335.1 Bdellovibrionales bacterium
CGCCTGTTGTTCTGAGCCGAGTGAGTCATAGCCTTGTGAGAAGTCCTTTTGAGCCCATTCTTCAAGAATGAACACGGCCTCGCGATGAAGCCAGTCCGCGGACCAGTCGGGTGCGACGTATGCGCCGTGTCCCCATATCGTGCCGACAGTGTGGCCGCCCATAGACTGCCAAACGTTTTGACCGTCTTTGATGTCCTGGCCAGTGAAGATGGTCTGGCCTGATTCATTTACGATCGTCTCCGGGATGGGAGGGGCCGATCTGTATATTTCAAGACCGTAGTAGCTCAATATTCCAAGCGATCCGAACGTAACCAAAAACAAGGCGACCCAGAGCCTTGTTAGACTTTTCATTTGTTTCATCGTGCTTTTGACCCCCCCGGCTGTACGACTAAATATTGTATATTGCATACAACATTTAGCGTTCGGAACGGATGAGTACAAGAAAGATTGAATGATGTGCCTGTTTCTCGAGCGATCCGGGTGTCTGCTCTTTAGATGGGACAGATCGCCCCTTTTTGGTGGAGCTGATAATTCGAGCCGACAATTCTCTGTCGCTACAGATTTTAATCTTTCGCGTGATGCTCGATATGGCTTTCGATGAACGTCGCGATGAAATAGTAGCTGTGATCGTAGCCATCTCGGTAGTTAACACGAACTGACTGATTCATGTCTTTGCACGCAGCTTCGAAGTTTTCAGGAAGAAGCTGTTTTTTTTCATAGAACTCATCTTGCGCGCCTTGCTCGATCAAGATGGTCCGAGGATGGTGCGCGCCTTGTTTTACCAGCTCCGTGGCGTCGTACTCGAACCATGTTTTACGATCGTCGCCGAGGTATCCCGTGAACGCTTTCTCGCCCCAGGGGGCCTTTGTCGGATTTGAAATCGGGGAAAATGCGGAGACGGTTTTGAACTTCTCTGGATGTCTGAGTCCGAGAACAAGGGCTCCGTGGCCGCCCATGGAATGTCCCATGATCGAAATTTTATTTGCTGGGATTTCGAATTTTTCTACCAGAAGAGCGTGTATCTCGTGGGCGATGTAATCGAACATGCGATAGTGGCTTTTGTACGAATCGGTTGTGGCGTTAAGGTAAAAACCAGCGCCAGATCCGAAGTCATACGAATCATGTTCGCCCGGTAGGTTTAATCCGCGTGGTGAAGTGTCGGGGCAGAGAACCATGAGTCCGTGCTGCTCCAGATACTTTTGCGCGCCAGCTTTGGTGATGAAGTTTTCATCTGTGCAGGTGAGGCCGGAGAGCCAAATGATAGCGCCTTTGGTCTGGCCCGAAGGAATGAACGTCGAAAATTTCATTTTCGTTCCGGTGGACGTTGAGTCATGTTCCCAAAACTGAGTCAGGCCACCAAAAGTCTTATGTGTTTTCAAGTTTTGCGCGTTCATTTCGGCTCTCCGATGTATGGATGTCTTCGTTGTTCTCTTACGACATTTTGATGACGGAACGAATGCTTTTGCCTTCGTGCATATAATCAAACGCTTTGTTGATATCCTCAAGCGGCATCGTGAACGTCACCATGTCGTCGATGTTGATCTCGCCTGACATATACTGTTCCACATACTTCGGTAATTCGGTGCGCCCTTTGACTCCGCCAAACGCCGTACCTTTCCAAACTCGTCCCGTCACCAATTGGAATGGACGTGTCGAGATTTCCTGACCGGCTCCCGCTACGCCGATGATGATCGATTGTCCCCATCCGCGGTGAGCGCACTCAAGAGCTGCGCGCATGAGATTTGTGTTGCCGACGCATTCGAAAGAATAGTCGACACCCCACTCCGTCATTTCGACAATGACTTGCTGAACGGGTTTATCGAATTTCTTCGGGTTCACGAAGTCAGTTGCTCCGAATTTTTGTGCAAGCTCCCATTTCGCATCGTTGATATCGACAGCGATAATGCGTGAAGCTCCGGCCATCTTTGCACCTTGAATGACGGAAAGGCCGATGCCTCCAATTCCAAACACGGCGACAGTCGCACCTTTTTCGACTTTTGCCGTATTCAGCACGGCTCCGATCCCTGTCGTGACGCCGCAGCCGAGAAGGCAGACTTTCTCAAGCGGCGCAGAGGGGTTTACTTTCGCGAGCGCGATTTCGGGAACGACCGTGTATTCCGCAAAGGTCGAGCAGCCCATGTAATGGTGAATCATCTTGCCGTCTTTTGAGAAGCGAGATGTGCCGTCGGGCATAAGGCCTTTTCCTTGAGTGGCGCGAATGCGAACGCAGAGATTTGTTTTTCCTGAGAGGCAGAATTTGCATTCACGGCACTCAGGCGTGTAGAGCGGAATCACGTGATCGCCTTTTTGAAGCGTGGTGACGCCTTCGCCGACTTCGACCACGATTCCGCCGCCTTCGTGGCCGAGAATCACCGGGAAAAGACCTTCGGGATCGTCGCCGGAAAGCGTGTAAGCATCTGTGTGGCAAACGCCGGTTGCGACGACCTTAACCAAGACTTCGCCTTTTTTAGGGCCTTCAAGATCAATCTCTTCGATCGAGAGGGGGGCTCCTGCTTTCCAGGCGACTGCGGCTTTGATTTTCATACAAATATCCTTAGGTGAATCGTGTAAGACGACGTTATTCAACAGGGGCGAGTATAGCATGCGTCGTCATCTTGACTAGTTCTCGTGAGGAACAATAGTGTTTTCTCATGGAAACAATAAAGTCGCTGCAGGGAATCATTGCGTTTGTCAGAGTCGCCGAGTCGGGCAGTTTCTCGGAGGCTGCCCAGGATCTCGGAGTGTCGAAATCGCACATCAGTAAACTTATCAGCGCTCTTGAGCATGAACTGGGCGCGACACTGTTCCTGCGATCGACAAGGCGAGTGCAGATCACAAGTCTGGGTGAGAGGTATTTGTCCACATGCCGTCATTCCATTGAAAGTCTGCAAGCGGCGAAGTCGGAGATACTCGATCTCTCTGAAACTCCGCGCGGTAGTTTGCGCGTGAGCGTCGCCGGTGTTTTTGGAGAAGAGTACGTTGCTCCGGTATTGATCGAAGTGGCTAAAAAGTACCCACATTTAAAAGTCGAGCTCGATTTTAGTTCGCGGGTCGT
>JAVFAU010000366.1:0-3053 GCA_034002335.1 Bdellovibrionales bacterium
CCGATCTGAGAAATAATATCGGTTAAGCGAACACCGAATTTTTCGTTTACAACCACGGCTTCACCGCGCGCGACAAGCTTGTCGTTGACGAGAACTTCCATCGGTTCACCGGCAAGCTTCGCGAGCTCAATCACGCTACCTTGACCGAGATTAAGAAGCTCACTCACCATCATGCGCGTGCGTCCGAGCTCGACAGTAACCTTGAGTGGAATATCGAGAATTAAATCGAGGTTGCGATCACCCTTGCGAGAGTCGCCTTTGCCCTCAACGGCCTTCAACTCCGTCACATTTCCTGTCGCTGCTTCATCAAGACTCGTCACGTTACTTTTCCCTTCCGGAACGTTTTCATCCGCCACGACTATTCTCCTTTTTTCTTGGAACCAGGAACTTTCGTCAGCTGAACGGCGACCGATCCGTGATTGATACCGTAGAACCCTTTAAATTTTGGAACACCCTCAACCTGAACGTCAAACTCGCCACCTGAATCTTGGTCCAGCGGTATCACGTCTCCGGGTTTCAAATTCATCAGCTCGTTCAGCGTGATCTCGGTTTCACCGAGATTCACCTTCACTTCGACCTCCGTCGTCTGAAGCTGCTTTTGAATGATCCCCGCCCAAATCTTCTTGTCTGCCTGATCGCTTTCGACCTGAAAGCCGCTTGAAAGCTTCTGCTTGATCGGTTCGATCGTCGCGTAAGGAATGACAAGCGTAACCGTTCCGTTCGCATTCTCGAGTTCAACATCAAAGGTCGAGGCGATGACCACGTCCGTCGGTGGCACAAGCCCGACGAACTGGGGGTTCACTTCGGTACGAACGAAACTGCAGTCGATCTTCGCGATCGAGATCCACGCCTGCTCTAAATCATCAATCGCCAGCTGCACGACCTTTTGAATGATCGTAAGTTCGATTGGCGTAAAATCCTTACCTTCAACTTTGTTATAAGGACGATCGTCACCGCCGAAAAAACTATCGACGAGCGCGTATGCGAGCTTGGTTTCGATGACCATCAACGCCGATCCGCGAAGCGCGTTGAATCTTAGGACCGACATACACGTCGGCATGGGGAGCGTGTTGATAAACTCGCCGAACTTCAGGAAGTCCGTCGAAGCGTGATTCAAAGTCGCGATCTTGCGCAGCTGCGCGGAAAGCGAAACGCGAAATGAACGCATGAACTTTTCATAAATGACATCGAGCTGCGGCAGACGGCCGCGAATAATTCGATCCTGACTGGTGAGGTCATAGACGACGACAACACGGTCGTCTTCGACCGTACCGACGGCACCGTCTCCTTTTTCCGCTATCTCACCTTCGTTTACCGCGGCGAGGAGCGCGTCGACTTCACTTTGCGATAAGACCTGATTCATCGTAACGACCTCTAGTTCCTGATGAGTTAGTTATAGATGAACTCTGTAAAGTGAACGTGCTTGATTTTTCCCTTCGTCAAGAACGAGTTCACGGCATCTTTAATCTCGTCGCGTAGTCCTTCTTTACCTTCGCGTGATTCGAGATCTTTGAACGTCTTCGACGAAAGAATGATGATGATGATGTCGCGAATCTGCGGCTTGCGCTTTTCGATTTCCTCGATCACGCGCTCGCTCTCGACTTCCATCTCCATATTGACCTTAAGCAAGCGTGTTCCACGGTTGCCCGCAAGGTTCACATAGAACGTTTCCATGGGAATCATCTTACCGATGAACTCATCGCTCTTCTCGCGTTCTTCCGCTTGCGCCTGGGCTTCGCCCTCGACCACTTTTTCAATCGTCGCTTGCTGCGCGTCTTTTTGACGTCCGAGGTGGATCATCGCGCCCACGCCTGCAACCACGAGCATATTGATCACGACCAAGGCGTAAAGCAAAACCGGTTTCGCGGCCTTACTTTCGCTCGCCGCCGCCGTTTCTTTTGCCGCACTCTCTTCTGCCACATCCGCCTCCTGCGTCCGTGAGTCTGGTGTACAACACAGGTATAGCAACCACGGTGCCATGTCTTGTTGACAGGACGGAGTCGCGCGTAGGCATCGTAATTTGAAGATGGTGCCGATCCCTCGCGTTTCGTCGAGTCGAGGAACGCACCGGACATGAGGAAATTTTGACGGCCCGTCGTCAGAAATTCAGAAGAAATTCAGATCCGAGTCGAGCGATTCGCTCGAGGTCCAGCGATTCGACTCTGGATCAATCGATCAAGCGTGCGCCTTGCACATGCTTCATGATTTCAAGAAGGCCCGCGTGTTGGTAAGAGCTCGCGCATAAAACAGATTTCATTTTCGGCTCAAAGAACCGGCCTTCAAAATCTGTCGCAATCGCGCCGGCTTCGCGAGCAATCAAAACACCCGCGGCCGTATCCCATGGCTGAAGGTTCTTTTCCCAGAAACCATCAAAAATCCCCTCGGCAACAAGACATAGGTCCAAAGCCGCGGCCCCCAAACGTCGGATTCCGCGAGCGTTGCGAATCACGTGCGCGACAAGTTCCATTTGTTCATCAAGCGTGTGGTCGGCGCTCGAAAAACCCGTTGCGAATAAACCATCGCGAAACATTTCTCTCTTCGACACGGCAATGGGTTGCCCGTTTAAAAAAGCCCCTTGCCCCTGAATCGCATGATAGCGCGCCCCTAAAAGCGGAGCATCGACAAGACCCATCAACAATGTGCCTTCTACCTCAAGCCCGATACTGATGCAGAAAAAAGGAACTCTGTGAACGTAGTTCGTCGTGCCATCAAGGGGGTCAATCATCCAAAGCGCATTCGATGGCGCCGCTTCGGACGAGTAAGAAAGACCGGTCTCTTCACCGAGAATCTGGTGGTCAGGGAAAGCCTCGAGCAGGACCCGTTTGATCACCGCCTCGGATTCACGATCCGCCTCACTTACGAGCCCGGCCTGGAATTTTTCGTCGACCCGAGCAAGACGTCCGTAGTGTTTTTTTAGAACCTCGCTCGCCAAGTCGGCGGCTCGTTCGGCTACGGTCAAAGCTCTCTGACCCAGTTTAAGGCGCTGCTCCATGATCTATCCCCCAGCTGGTTCGTTCTGATGCTGTTTAGGATGCTTTTTCGACATCCGCGAG
>JAVFAU010000367.1:0-3047 GCA_034002335.1 Bdellovibrionales bacterium
GCACAACACCGGAACTGCCGGAAGCACATTTTCATTTCCCCCTACCCGCCTTGGTCGCACAGCTTTGATGGTCTCGCGCGTCGGTTTTGGCGGATACCGCATCCACGAACATGACCCCGATCATCGCGAAGCCCTCAAAGAGGCGATTCGCTCGGGAGTGAACCTCATCGACACGAGTTCGAACTACACGGACGGATCAAGCGAACGCCTTATCGGGCAAACGCTTTCAGATATGATCGCCGAAGATCTCGTTCGCCGCGACGAACTCGTGATCGTAACAAAAGCCGGCTTCATACAAGGCGCGACGTTGACCGAAGCCAAGCGCCTTAAAGCGCGCAGCGAACTCTGGCCCGACGTCATCGAACTTCCGGGCGACACATGGCATTCAATCTCGCCCGAGTTCCTGGCCTACACGATCACGCAATCACTTGAACGTCTCAAACTCGACACCATCGACGTTCTCCTGATCCACAATCCGGAAGTGTTCTTTAAGGCCTCTCGAAAAAACATCGAGGAGCGTAAGCTTTTTCTCAAGCGCATGCTGGGGGCCTTCAAACACCTCGAAGGCGAAGTCGCGCGCGGGCGCATCAAACACTACGGCGTTTCCTCCAATGGGTTTCCTGAACCAGAAAATCAATCGACCCACGTCCCGCTTAAGAAACTCATCGAACTCGCAAAAGAAGCCGCGGGCTCCGACGAGCACCATTTTTCTGTCGTGCAGTTCCCTTTTAATATCTTCGAAGCGAATCCGGCTCTTTATCGCCAGCAAGAAGGCGAAATCCTACTTGATGTCACTCAGAAATCCGAACTCGGCGTGCTAACAAACCGCCCTCTCAATAGCCTCCGCGAAGGTCGCGTGGTTCGCCTGGCCCCGTTTCGCGATCACGATCCCGTCTTCATCAAAGGCGAACTGCATGCGGCTCTTGGTCGCGCGATCGAGCTTGAACGCGAACATCCGTTTCGTCCGAAAGAAGCCCCACAGGGCGTACGCTGGGCCCATGAGCTGCGCGAACCGCTCGCGGAACTAAGCGATGTGCTCTCGTGGCGCGACTTCGCTCTCACGCGCATTTACCCTTCGATTCGTCAAGCCCTGGCCCGCGTACCACAAGAAGCGCAAGCGTGGCGCATGCAGTACGAATCGGCGATCGCAAAGTTCCTAGATCTCGTCACGGCGGATCTCGAGTGCCTAGCCAACTCCCGCGCGAAGCTTTTAATTGAAAACCTCGACACCATCGAGCCAAAACTCAAAAATGAATCATCGCTCTCCGCACGTGCGCTTGCGGCGTATAGCGGACTCCCTCAAATCCACTCCGTCTTGGTCGGCATGAGAAAAATGGACTACGTTCACGATCTTCGATCCGTTAAAAACTCTCTCACCGAAGAAGAAACAAAAGCCCTGCTCGTTCGCCTTCAACGGCACAAGTCATAAGAGCATTTGCTCTAATCAGCTAAAAGGCAGCAACCAAGCCTTATTCACGATCTTAGCGACCTCAGATCCCGCCGAAGAGTTTGCATACTTCTCTCGAACAGAGCATATCGAGTAGCACTATGAAAACTCTATTCTCAACGCTCATGATTGTCTTCGGTGTCGCCATCAACTCGACAGCGGGCACACCGGCGGATACTGCGGAACCTGCGAGCTTTATTCCCAGCCATATCACCGTGATCAAAAAAAATGGCCTTAACCATGAGATCGACCGACACATCTACACCGAAATCGCGCAAAGCCGTAAAAACGCGCCCGTCATTCTTCTCTTAAACGGCCTTATTTACGATATCACCCGCTGGGACAAGGTCGCCTACGCTCTTGTCGAAAAAGGGTTCACTGTTATTCGTATGAGCTTCTCGGCGCAGCCCGAGAGCCTTCTTTTGAACGCCACAAATGAGCCGCCTGTTTTTATGTCTAAGGGACTTTCTCTTGCGACACTCGCTGAAGATGTTCTCTTAACACTCAATCATCACGACATCCAATCGCCCGTCACGCTTGTCGGACTCTCGTACGGAGCGGCACCCGCGACCGAATTCGCAAAACTCCACCCCGACCGCGTGCAAGACTTGGTTCTGCTTTCGCCGCTTGTCGTTCCACTGGACAACTACAACTTCGCGGGACAACCGGTACGTGCGTTTCTCGACGGCATTCGCTTCTGGGAAAGCACGTCGTGCATGGCGTACGGCTGGCTGAACCCCTGGCTCTGTTCGCAGTCCGAATACTGGTACGACTCGTTCTATAATTTGATTTACCAAAACTTTCTTTTCGCGCAGATCACCTCGACACCAAGCGGCCTTGACCCCACTCTGTATAAAAAATCGGTCTTTCACCTCGTGCGCGCCGTTCGCGACTACGATCTAAGGACCGAAGCCTCGCTCTTAAGAAATGTCCATATCGCGATCGCAAGCGAGGACGAACCGAACCTCAAGCAAGATCAGAAACGCACGTGGCGAGCTCTGCCGTTAAAAGAAAAGAAGAGTTTCACCGAATTTGTCGGCGTCCATCACGCGCTCCCCGACGAGGCTCCCGAGGCGACAAGCCGCTTACTTGAAACCATCGCAAACCGCGATACGTCCCATCAAGACGGCGCTGAATTTATCGTTAAATAGACGCTTACCTTTAAGCCACGTTCGTTGTCGCGAGACGCTCTTGCACCACTCGCGGCTCCAGGCCCGCGAGGATGGACGCGCTTACTTCGCGGAACTCATGAGGGTCTTGCATATTCCATGAGGCGTGAACACGCAGGAATATCTCGACGAATTTCGGATCAAACTGGCGCCCTGCGAAGTCCTGCAACTCTTTGTATGCGACTTCCGCCGGAAGACCTTTGCGATAAGGTCGACTCCACGTCATAGCATCGAATGTATCGACAACCAGAATTATGCGACTTGCGAGCGGAATATCCTCGCCCTTAAGACCATCCGGGTAACCGCGACCATCGAAACGTTCGTGGTGATGCCTTATTCCCGGTAGCGTGCGCGCGAAAAACTCGACCCGACTTAACGGCTTCAGTATCTCGACTGAAAGCACGGGATGCGACTGCTTCACTTTGTACTCT
>JAVFAU010000368.1:0-3041 GCA_034002335.1 Bdellovibrionales bacterium
GCCCGCGGCGTCCATACTCTCAATGGGTTCAAGCTTTCGACGACCGCTCCGTTTGGCCTCTTCTACGCTTGGGAAAATCATGATCTTCAAGCGCAAGCCACAATTTATCCTCGACGAGAAGGCGGCCGACCGCCGGCGGAACAAAGCGGAATAGAAGTCGGAGACCTCAAACGCGCGACAGGAGCCGAGGACTTTAAAGAACATCGCTCGTATCAACCCGGAGACAGTTTAAAACGTGTGGATTGGCGCGCCTACGCGCGAGGCCGCTCGCTCCTGACAAAGGAGTACGACGAACCCGCCGGCACAGGACTCTATTTCGATTATCAAAGCCTCGCTTCTCTCGAAGAAGAAGCCCGACTCGAACAGCTCTCGCGTTGGATCGATCAAGCCGTTCACCAAGGACAACCTTTCATACTCTCGCTTCCCACAATGCGACTTGGCCCCGATCAAGGCCTTTCGTTTGCCCATCGAGCATGGGGCGAACTCGCACGGCATGGTACGCGGCACGAATCAGATCGAAAGCGGTCGGGCTGATGGCGTTACAAACACGTTCCGACATGGAGCTTTGGGATCGTCCCTTTCAAACTCTGCTCCTCGGAGTCTTGGCTTTCAATATCGCGGCCCACGCCATGAATGTTCCTTGGTGGGCTCTTGTGGCAAGCGCGATCGCGCTCGCGTGGAAAATCGGCCATCTCTA
Source organism: Bdellovibrionales bacterium (assembly GCA_034002335.1). Classification (GTDB taxonomy): domain Bacteria; phylum Bdellovibrionota; class Bdellovibrionia; order Bdellovibrionales; family JAMPXM01. Next base: position 698 of record JAVFAU010000368.1, read on the forward strand.
TTTCTCTTGGCGTTTGCCACCGAAAAAACTTCTCTATAGCTCAGGCCTGCTCATCGGATTCGCCGTCTTCTGGGAATATAAAACCGCCCTCGGGCATGAGGCCGCCACACCGATTCTGGTATTCCTTGCTTCACTGAAGCTTCTTGAAACAAACCGTGATCGCGACGCGATGTTTATTATCGTCACGAGTTATTTCCTGCTTATGACCCATCTCTTGCATTCACAGTCGTTGGGATCGACGCTTTTCATGGCTCTTGACGTCGCTCTCATTACGACTTTGATGTTTCAACTTCATCGTGCGGACCGTCGCATCACAAGAAAATCTCTGCGCCCCATCGGCCGGCTTCTGGTTCTCACGATTCCAATTTGGTTTTGTCTGTTTCTCGTATTCCCGCGTTTCCAATTAAAACTGTTTCAGACCGAGCAAAAAGCGCAGGCAACGGGCTTCAGTGAAGAAATCAATCCCGGCAGCGTTTCGAATCTCGTTCAATCAGACGAAGTCGCGTTTCGTGTGCGGTTTCTAGCCGGCCCACGCTACAACCCTGAGTCTCTCTATTGGCGCGGAGCCACCCTCTACGAGGCCGACGACCTCAAGTGGAACCCTCGTTCTGAATCCGAACAGCGCCGTCTTGGCACGAGCCCTTCGGAGCTACCTCTTCAAAACACGCCCGAAGAACACCCCGAGCGCCCCAGAGCTTTGCACTACGAAGTCATCACGGAGCCGGGGCAGGGACACGCCGTCTTTACGCTTCCTTATCTCGTACGCTTCGAAGCCTCACCTCCTATGAATACCTTACGGCCATTCATTACAAATGACCGCCTGGTTCGCCTCACGTTTCAACGCCCCGATCGCATGCTTTACTCCGCCCTTTCGCTGCCTGCGCCGGAAGCACCTGCTCTCGCTCAAACAAATCTCACTCGAAGCGAGAAAGAAGCCTCGCTGAAGCTCACGAAAACCTCTCCCGCAGTTCGTAAACTCGCGACCGAACTCAAGCGAGGCGTACAAACTCCCGAGCAAGCCATGAGACGCATCGACGCATGGTTTGTCGAAAACGGATTTCGTTACACGCTCACTCCAGAAAACGGCCCCGTGGCTACACTCGACGATTTCTTGTTTAAAAAACGGCAGGGTTTTTGTGAGCACTACGCGGCCGCGAGCGCGACACTTTTGCGCGCCATGGGTTTTTCGGCACGAGTCATTGTGGGATATCAAGGGGGAAAATGGAACGATATCTCCAATGCTCTTCTTGTTCGATCACGCGATGCCCACGCGTGGATCGAGGTCTTTGTTCCTTCTGAAACGAACGTCTCTCGCGGCACTTGGCGAACGTACGATCCGACAGCCGTCATCGCACCGCTTCGACTGCGCATCGGTGGCGACTTCTTGACTCTTCCGGAGGAACAACAACGTTCCCTCGTATCCGAAACAGAAATCGAGAAGATCGGAAAAAACCTTTTCCTTCACGCCTTCGATCGCACGCTCCTAATTTGGGACTATGCACAGATGTCCTGGACACAGTTTCTTTTGAACTACGACCAAAGCGGACAAAGAAACTTTCTCAATAACCTACTCAACTCCGTCGGTCTGAGCGGCAGTCCTCTTATGTTGACCATTCTGATCGCGATCTTCTTCGCCATCTGCCTTCGTCTCATCTTTCTCTGGCGTTCTCGCGGGCCAGCCAGCACGCAGCTTGACCGCGAATGGGCGGCTTTCGAGCGAGAGCTCAAGCACCTTGGCATCTACGAGTCTATCGAGGATGGTCCGCTCACGCTGAAATCGCGCACCGAATCGATCCCCATTCAAAATGGAATCGATGCCTTCATGGATCTACAGTACGGACCGCCCCTTGAACCGGCGAAAACGCGCGAACGCTTGCGCGACATCCGCGATGCACGACGCGAAGCCCGAAGACTTCGCGTAGGACTTTCGACCTAAGGCCTTGGCGCCGAACAATCAAACGGGCCTGGCATTTAGATTGCTCTTACCTTCTCGCATGAATCATCTTATTCGCGCTATTCGCCCAAAATCCCTAAATCGCCGACAAGCTCGCTATCGTCAGGAGCATGAAAGCTGCGTGCTCTGCGACACGCCTCTTACATTACGCTTCGAACCCGTCGAAGTTTCCGATGGCAACAGGCGAATGGTGCGTGAAATAGCGGAATGTCCATCTTGCCGCATTCGAGCAAGATCGATTGAACACAAAGTTCAGTAGCCTTCCGCCAAAATATCGTCGCCGCAAGCGACGATCGTCTGGCGCTAGTACGACTCAAGCGCCAATTTTTTGACGGATGCGAGTTCCAAAGCGCCGATATCGTCTTCTCGCGGCATCCATTCACCGATCAG
>JAVFAU010000369.1:0-3034 GCA_034002335.1 Bdellovibrionales bacterium
GGGGCGTGGAAAGAAAAGGAAGAGACGACGTTACGGTTGGGGCCCAGCCCAACCTACACTGCTTTCCACGCAGGGGCGTGGAAAGAAAAGGAAGAGACGACGTTACGGTTGGGGCCCAGCCCAACCTACACTGCTTTCCACGCAGGGGCGTGGAAAGAAAAGGAAGAGACGACGTTACGGTTGGGGCCCAGCCCAACCTGCACTGCTTTCCACGCAGGGGCGTGGAAAGAAAGGGAGAGGGGTAAGTCGATGGATCCGGTGACACAAGGTGTACTTGGCGGAGTAACAGCGCAGTCTTTTTCGCGCCGAAACCTTATGCCTCAAGCATTGCTCGCAGGTATCTTGGGAGGCATGGCCGCTGATCTCGACGTGTTGATTCGTTCAACCGAGGACCCGCTGCTCGCGCTCGAGTTTCATCGTCACTTCACTCACTCCCTGGTCTTCATCCCCTTCGGTGGCGCGCTCGTCGGATTCTTGATCTACGCGCTCGTACTTTTAAAACGCAGGCTCAAAGGCGACGCACACTCTGGCTCTGACGACACGCCTTGGTCCCTCAAACCTCTCGTTCTCTTCGCGATTGCAGGCTACGCCACGCATGCTCTGCTCGATTCCTGCACCTCTTACGGCACGCAGTTGCTTTGGCCCCTTTCAAACACGCGCTTTGCTTGGAATAACATCGGAATCATCGATCCGATTCCGACATTTATCTGGATCGCCGGAGCTGTCGCCGCCCACCGCTTGTCTCGTAAAGATGATCGGCACGCGACACCACGTTTACAACCGAGAGCCGTTGCCGCCATCGCGCTTCTTCTTGGTTTGTCGTATCTTGGCTTCGGTCTCTTGCAACGCGAACGCGCCGTTCTCGCTCAACAAGAGATCCTGAAGTCGCGCGGACATCACGCCGTGCGCGCCTCCGTTAAGCCGACCATTTTTCAAACCCTGGTATGGCGATCCATCTACGAATATGACGGTCGCTTTTATAGCGATGGCATCAGCATCGGCTACATTCCCGAACTTCTTGGCGGCCGTAAGGCCACGGTCTACGAAGGCTCTTCGATCGAAAAGTTCGATATCACCCGCTTCACGAACGACCTAACCGGCGAAACAAACGTCCCCTCCAAAGCCAGCACTCTGCTGACCGACATCAAACGCTTCATGTGGTTTTCTGACGATTGGGTCAGTGTCCACCCGCGCGTCGGCGATACGTCCGTAAACGCTCCGGCCGCAACGGGCACTCCCGAACTAAGTTCGATCGGTATGATCGTGCTCGGCGACGTTCGGTACTCGATGCTACCGCAAGAGATCGATCCGATGTGGGGCATCGTCTTCGATCCAAATCGCCCGAACGACCATGTCGGATTCGAGTCATTTCGCAATCCGACCTCGCGACAGTTCGGAACCCTATGGAAGATGATCTTGGGCGAACCGATTCAACAAGACGTCGCCGATTCGAAACCACAAGGCATGCTTCCGTTTTTGTCTTTGAAATCGAAAACGGTTTATCCTCCGAACAACTCATACTCCGACATTGGAGTTCTCGAAGCTGTTTTGTTGATGGCCGAAGTGAAGGGGCTTTTTGATTCCGCCACCAATCGCGATATCGCAAACCTCGGTTATCGCTTTGCCTGGGACTTCCGCTGGGATGTTCCACAAATCGGCGCCGGCTCGAACCTTCTTGGCGATGTATTCAACATCATGCTCTACGGCGGCTATGTGAGAGCCGAAAAAATGACTCCGCTCATTTTGGAACTCACCCTCTGTCACGAATTCGGACATCTTCTTGGAGGCGACCCTCGGCAAAACTTTCCACAAAATAACGACGAGCACTGGTCGTCGACAGAAGGGCAGTCCGATTGGTGGGCCGCGACGGTTTGTCTTCCAAAACTCTACTCAGCACGCGGACTCTCGCCCGAGGAAACCCAGGAGAGAATCAAACAAGCGGCGCTCGAGTTCACGGTCTTTGCGAGGTTTCATTTTTACCCGGATTTACCGGAAGTCTCCCTGAATGCGTCGGCCCCAGAGCGCCCCGCGACAACCCCTCGACTCTCATACCCCTCGCTTCAATGCCGCCTGGATACCTTCCGTATTGGAGCTGACTGTCCAGAGTGCGAGCGACCGCCCTGCTGGTGGGTGCCGGTACCCCCGCCAGGCCAGTAGATACTTCACGGTTCAGCCCGCTGAGACGTCCGTGATTTCGGGAATCGTATATTTCTGCTAAAGATGTCGGCATGAAAAACACCAATACGTCTTTTCTCGCATTCGCCCTGATGGCACTTGTACTGGTTTCCTTTTCTCTCTCTCCACGAACCGCACGTGCGGAACTTCTTATCGAAGAAGGCATCGGTTATACCGAGTACAATCTGCGATCCAGTGGCGGTTTCGCTCTTCTTGTAACCGTGAGATTTGATTACGAACCACAAGACTCGTGCAACATCGTAAGCCTAGGCGGTCACTTTCGCGAAATCAAAGTTCCGGCAAGCATGTCGACCATTGAGCGCGAATACGTGGCTGACTTTCTTCCGATGATGACCCTCATGCACTGCCCGTCTTCTAAAGAGTCGACTCGATTTGATCGGAAAACCTTGCGCAGCCGTCCGCTTCGAATCAATCCCGATCAACGCGGCGAAGTCCACGCGCGCATTCTTGTACGCGAAACGATGAGAATCGAAGTGACCGAGGTTTACTCGATCCCCACGATCCCACAGCTTCAGTGGCGCTCAAACGAGAAATAAAACGAACCGCGCCGTCACTGACCGCCAATCACGCACACACCGTTACAGTCATAAGATCCGAAAACTGTGCAGGTTCCGACCGACTGGAATTGCATTCCAGCAAACGGAAGTGGAATTGGAACACAGCTGGTCTCACTGTAGTTTCCCCCCTGACAGTGGGCCGCTGAAGCCGAGCCTGAGCATGACGTCGATAACGACCCCGACGTCGGATACGAGTCCGAACACGATCCACCCATATTTGGATGACAAGAAGGCGTTGGAATAGGAGTCGGTGCAACGGGAGGCGGAGTCGGAGCAGGCGT
>JAVFAU010000370.1:0-3032 GCA_034002335.1 Bdellovibrionales bacterium
GCTGAGCGGCACCTCGACGTTCGCTTCTTCAGTCGCAGGATTCAACGACGTCAGGTACTTTCCCGAATGTGGAGCGCATAGCTCTCCGCCGATAAAATTCTGTAGCCGTATCATGCGTGACCTCCTGGCTGCTGGACGTAACGTTCGAAATCAAACTCCCACCGATCTTCATCCGGATCCCAGGCGTCAAACGGCTCGATATCCGAAATGCGATGCCGAAGCTTGGGCGGAATCAGGTCGTGCACGATGTAGGCTTTTTGACGATCAAGACGGTACGGATTGCGCAGTTTAAAACCAAGTACTCCAAGAACGTACCGCGCGACAAACCATGTCGCCGTCGTATCCCAACCATGAGCGACTTTGATCACCACTCCAAGACCTTCCGGAAACTCAGGATGCTCGATCGCAAGCCCCAAAAGACCGTCGGCGCCTTCTTTTGCCAGTACTTCACCGCCACAGCTTTTAAGAATCGTCGAATCGAGTCGGTTAAAGCCGCCCACAAGATCAGGCTTCTCCGTCATCGCCTGCCAAATCCAGTCTTCGTCGCGTGTCACGGCAAGATCGGCGTAAACACGCGCAAGCTCCGTCACCGTCATCGAAACCGTGGGGAGGCCGCAGCCGTCTTTCGCCGTCACCTTCGGATTCCACTCCGAGCCAAGAGCCTTGCGAACAACGTCAAGATACGCCTGATGATATGGATGATGCGGCCATGTATACCCAACGCGCGTCCATCCACGAAGCTGACATCCTCGCAAGATCGCGGCGTGCTTGCCCGAACAAGGATGATACCAACGGCGCGCACGGCGCATCTGTCGTCCGAACTGCATCAGAGGCAGTGAAAACGGTGTTTGCATCAAGCCCATTTCGCTTGGTTTTAAGATCGCCTGAACGGCTTGAATGTGTTCAGGTTCCGCATTGTGCGAAGCCACCGAAACGGCTTTTGATTCGATCGAAAGAATCTGGTCGAGTTCATTTGCGAAGACCTTCATCTGAAGCGGCTTCATCATGGAGCGCCCATAGCACAAAACGTTTCCACCCCACGCATGAATGACATTTCTCCCGCTGACCCACGACACCGCGCCGTGAATCGTGATCTCACTCACACCGTTTCGTCGGTAATCGACAAGAGGCACCCAAACATCGTCCGAAGTTTGCGTCGTGCTTTTCATGGTCTATGTCCCCTCACAACCCGTTACGTGCGGCGCACACTCTTCCATAAAGAGCCTCATCGAGGATTTTACGGATTCGTTATCGTGATTATTGAAGTCAAACCAGAGCATCAGGCGATCATCGACGTTGAACCTCTGATTCATTTGCTCAACGACTTCGCGCGGTTCGCCGACAATCGCATTGTCCACCGCTTGCGCGATCTTCGCCGGATCAAGCGTGCCTTCAACGGCTTTCCAGTAATTCGCGATCGCCTTTTCCGCCGCAAGTTTCGCTTTCGCTCGATCTTTGTCGACGAAAACCAGAACCGTTCTAGGCATTAGGCCGCGCGACCATTCCTTCGGCATTCCCCCGAACCCCGAAGCACCGCGCCCATAAGTCGTGAGCATGCGTTTATGGGTCGCTTCGATTTGTTCCGATGGCGTGATCGAAAGGTTGAACACACCGACAGGAAGAATCGTGTTCGCGAAATCCTGTGTCTCCGCGTCGTGCGCGCCAATCGTAAGCCGTAAATTCTGCATCGGCGCCTCAAACGGAATCACGCCGACCGGATCGAACGTCCAGAACGAAGGTATCTCGATACGATCCGCGCTTGCCTGATTCATCGCCTTCGCCGCGACCTGAACCCTGGCCCAATCGTCGTCACTGCGAAAACGTGCGCGCGTTAGCACCTTCGGACGAACATCTTGAGACCCGATGATCTCGCCTTTTAGCAAACGCAAAAAAACTTCCGTCGCTTCTTGAAAAATGAGACCGCGAAGCGCCGGCCATGCCACTCGCTCAAGTTCGTTTCTGGGATAAATTCCGTAAGGAACGTTTGAAAAAGGAAAACGGCCCGACGCGAAACCGACTTCAAGCCTGCGGTCTTCAGCACTCCCGGCGGCACGGTTCAGTCCGAGACCATGGAGCGAGAGAAACATTTTAATCGCTTCCGCGTGCGCGATGGGCCCGCCATTACACTGAATATTGCGTATGGCCGATCCGACGTGAATTCGCTTCGTCTTTGCGAACAAGATGTGAGCGATCTGCAGAATATCCGTGTTCAGACCGATTTCGCCTTCAAAGTGCGGAATCACGGCGCCCGGGTTTTTCTTCTGAACCTGACAACTCAAGTGAGTTTCGGCCACCCATGCGCAATCATACCCAAGTTCGTCGGCCAAAAAGGCCTGATCGAAGAAGTTTTGAAGCATCACCCGTTCGCTCGGTTGATAACCATCAACCGGCGTTTGGCAAATCGAGAAGAACACATCGTACTTCATACGGCACCCAAGCGACCGCCATCCACCGCCAGCGCTTGCCCCGTAATGAACGAAGCGGCGGGCGACGCGAAGAACGCGACAGCCGAAGCCACTTCTTCCGGCTCACCGAGGCGCCCCATCGGCGTCGCTTGAACCCATTCTTCGACCACGTCTTCTTTTTTAATTCCGCGTTTTGCGGCCGCGGCTTCTGATAGTTCATCAAGCCGTGTGGTGCGCGTAAAACCAGGGAGCACCATGTTCACTGTAATCGCATGCGGAGCAAGCTCACCCGCGAGCGTCTTAGCCCACGAAGCCATCGCCCAGCGCGTGGTGTTTGAAACACCGAGACCCGCGATTGGTTGCCGAACCGACGTCGAAAGAATCGCGATGATACGTCCGCCTCCACGATGCTTCATGCCCGGCACATAGGTTTTGCAAAGAATCTGACTCGCGACCAAATGCCCCTCGATCGCAGAACGAAACTCCTCGGGTTTCGCATCTAGAATCGGCCCACCTTTGGGACCACCGGAGTTCAACACGAGAACATCGACCGCGCCGATTTCAAGTACGAGCTTCTTGAGACGATCCTCAAGCTCATCTGTTTTTGAGAGGTCGCAAACGAAAACT
>JAVFAU010000371.1:0-3029 GCA_034002335.1 Bdellovibrionales bacterium
CATCTTGGCCTCAGTGCTCGGAGCCATGCTGATTCTCGCCGCCTACCGTATGCTCAAAGCGAGGCCCGCATAGCTTTAAAGAGTTGCGGGAGACACCTTCTCTAAAACTCTCGAGAGTTCCAAGGCCGCCAGGTCAAGGAACGACGAGAGTTTTGGAGATGCGAAACGATGCTTTGGATAAACAAGCGACATTTCACGCCCTTCCGAACACCAGTTCGGAAGCACCCGAACCAGACGCCGCTCCGAAAGCTCGCGGTCGCATACGAACGTCGGGAGCAAAGCAATGCCGTGATCTTTAAGAATCAACTCTTTAACCACATGCAGTTCATCCAACAAAAGTCGCCTTGTCATGTGAACACTCACGCGGCTTTTCGTTCGCCCCTCTCTCCCACGCTTCACGCCGATCTCTTGCAGATCCCATTGATCTTTTCCAAGAGGAGAAAACTGCACGCACTGGTGTTGCAGAAGATCCTTAGGATGACGAATTATGTCGTGACCCTTCAAATATCTCGGACTCGCAAAGAGCGCGAAGTAACTCGTGCCGATCTTCTTCATTTTCAAAGACGAATCGGCGAGCTTACCCGCACGAATGGCCAGATCCAGGCGCTCTCCGACAAGGTCCACAACCGCGTCCGTCGCAATCAACTCCACATTGACCTTCGGAAACCGCTCGACGTATTTCGCGATCACTGACGGCAACAAGTAACTTGCGACCAAAGAAGGTGCCGTCATGCGCAAAGTTCCGATCGGCTCGGCTTGCACAAAGCTCACCTGCTCCTCAGCCGCCAGCAGGCCCTCGATATGAGGAAGAACGGAGCGATAGAAAATATCGCCATCTTCGGTAAGGCTCTGCTTTCTCGTCGTTCGGTGAAGCAACGTGACACCTAGCCTCTTTTCCAAGACAGAAACCTTCGTACTCACCGTCGAGTTCGGCATCCCCAGCGTGAGCGCCGCTTTATTAAAACTTCCCGCCTGCACAACTCGTACAAAGACTAAAATCTCGTTCAAATCCATTTGTCGATTATACAGAAGACGTGCTCGAATACCACAAATGAACTCTACGAATCCCCTTGTCATAGCTGGCGAAACAAAAAATCTCGGAGGCTTTTCTGTCTCCCGACTGATTCCGCAAAATGACCATGTGGCCGTAGGTCCTTTCGTCTTCGTCGACCATCTCGGCCCGATGAACGTGGATCACGAACACAAGCTCGATGTTCGACCTCACCCCCATATCGGCCTCGCGACGGCGACTTATCTTTTCAAGGGCCGCAGCTATCATCGCGACTCGCTTGGTTCACGCCAGATCATTCAACCCGGCGACCTGAACTGGATGACGGCAGGAAAAGGCATCGTCCACTCTGAACGCACACCGAAAGAAGACCTCGCGCCGTCTCTCACGAATGATTTGCACGGCATTCAAGTGTGGATCGGTCTCCCTGTCGAACAAGAAGAATGCGAACCCAGTTTTACGCACTACCCGAAAGAATCTCTGCCGACGCTCGATTTCGGTCGTGAGGTCGAAGGTCGCCTTTTAATCGGCCACTACGGCTCGGTGCAATCACCCGTTCTCACGGCAAGCCGAACTTTTTTCTGCGATCTGCACGGCCTTCAACCAAAAGACTTTATCATGACTCTCGATGAAATCGAGCTCGGTGTTCTCATCGTATCTGGCTCGGCCAAAGTAAACTCGTCCGAGTGGCTTTCAAAAAACGAACTCGCGATTTTACGCAGTCCGAACAAGAAACGCATTCAAATCGAAACCACGGCGGACACTCGTCTTATCGTCTTAGGCGGCACGCCGTTTCCGGAACCAAGATACAAGTGGTGGAATTTTATTTCTTCAAAAAAGGAGCGGCTGCGAAAAGCCGCAGCCGCTTGGAAAAATGGCGAAATGCCCAAGGTTCCCGGCGAAACGGAGTTCATTCCGCTTCCCGAAGATCCTTTGCCGTAGGTTTTGGAAGCCGTCCCATGCGCCCTTGCTCGAAGTCGACAAAAGCCTGACGAATCTCTGGATACGAGTTCATCACAAAGGGACCGTAACCTACGACAGGCTCTTGAATAGGTTCTCCGCCCAAAAAGAGCACTTTGCTATCTTCATCCGCGGTGATCACAAAACGATTGCCCTCGCGCTCAAGAAGAGCCAACTCGGCCGGGCCGATCTTTCGCTCTTGTGCGCCCTCGCCGATTGTCACCTGCCCTTCTAAAACGAAAACCGCCGCCGTGTGATCACTCGGAACCCGAATGACATTTCGACTTCCAGTTTTCAACCGAAGGTCCCAGAGATTGATCGGCGTGTACGTCATCGCCGGCCCCCGATGCTCCACTCCATCACGCTGAAACGCGCCCGCGATGACACGCACGGTACCGCCTTCGATTTCGACCTTCCGAATCTCATCGCTTGCAATTCCTTGATAACGAGGAGCACTCATTTTGTCTTTTTTCGGCAAGTTCACCCAGAGCTGAACCATCTCAAACAACCCGCCTTTGCGAGCAAACTCGGCCCCATGCATTTCTTCGTGTACGACACCCGATGCGGCCGTCATCCACTGCACGTCGCCTGCCTTAATAAGACCGCCACCGCCTGCGGAATCACGATGCTCAACCTCGCCCGCATAAACGATCGTCACGGTCTCAAAACCTCGGTGGGGATGCTCACCGACGCCACGAGTATGCCGAGGCGAAGGCGGAAACTCTGTCGGTCCGGCGTAATCCATCAACAAAAATGGTGAAATCTCTCGAGCCAAATCGTTGTAGGAAAATATTGAACGGACCGGAAAACCGTCTCCAACCCAGTGAGGCGTGTCACTTCGTTGTGTGAATAGAACCTTCTTCATACAGCCTCCTTTTCTTGAATCTCGCTGTTAACTTGTAGGCTCAATATCGCCCAAAAACAGAAATTCGATAAGACGGTATAATTTGAACATACTATTCAATGTATTGAACAATTAGAGAAAGCCGGGCTTCGCGATCCAAGCCATGACAGAACGGGTTCAATGTGATATTGGTTTTCCATGTGCCAATTGCTTGCC
>JAVFAU010000372.1:0-3021 GCA_034002335.1 Bdellovibrionales bacterium
AACTTTTGAATTTTTGAATTCGAGGATGTTTGAATGACAATGGTTGGTGTTAAAACGGGGACAAAGGCTTTTGCCGAAATGGGCGATAAGGCGATCATGCGCCAAGGCGCTTCGCAAGATCTCGCGATGGCAAATACGGCCGCCGCCGGTGAATTTCAGAAGGCTTTTGGCGATCAAGCTGTAGGCGATGTTCTGAACAAGATCGCGGATCCGAATTGGACCGATCCGACAAAGAAGGTTCGCACCACAGGTAGCAATGAGCTCGATAAAGATGCGTTTTTCAAGCTCATGCTGACGCAAATGAAAAACCAAGATCCAACGAACCCGATGCAGAGCCATGAAATGGCCGCGCAGTTGGCCCAGTTCTCATCGCTTGAACAGTTGAACAACATCGGATCGGGAATCGACAACCTTGCGAAGGCACAGGCCGGACAAGGAAACTTCGGCGCGCTTTCGTTTATCGGTAAGGTCGTTTCGGGAGACGCATCGAAAGTGACGCGTGCTCCTGGCGATACGGAGCACGGATTCAATTTCACGCTTGGTGGCGACGCTTCGGCTGTCACTGTCGCTGTTAAAGATGCTTCTGGAAAAACGGTTCGCACGATGGAACTCGGTGCCCTTAAGCAGGGACCGAATGCGATTCGCTGGAATGGTTTGATGGACGATGGTCTTCCCGCACGGCAGGGGGAATATCGTTTTGCGATCGATGCGAAACAATCGAGCGGCGCGAAAGTTTTCGCGAAAAGCTCATTTGAAGGACGAATCTCCGGAGTCGACTTCACGGCGCATGGGCCGATGGTCATCGTGAACGGGCAGTCGATTCGCCTTTCTGATGTGAAGAAGATCGAAGATCCTTCGGTGTTGAACGCAACTGCGAGTGCGGCTGGAGGTTCATCTAGAAATGCGCAGGCTTCGCAAAACAGAACTGTTGCGTCACTGGGCATGATGGGACAATCAAATCAAGCGTCGGCAGAATTTGTTCCGGCCGCTCCTGAAGAAGAGGTTGGAAACCTCGATTCGGTGAAGATGGCGAACGGTTTGGCGACGAAGGTTGAAGAGGAAATCAAGTGAGCGTAGCGACGATCGCGAAACAAACGGGAATAGTCGGCGGTGGTGGAGTAGGTCCATCGCAAACGACGTCCGTACGCGATCGTGAGAAACTGTCGCTTGATTTTAGAGAAACACTTGCGAAAGCGTCGATGCCAGACGCCGCGCCGGCGACGGCTCTCGGTGAAAATGGCGCGGCGGCTCTAGCGGGTTTGAAGTTTTCGGCGCATGCGGTCGATCGAATGAAATCGAGAGGGATTTCATTTTCACCGGATGCAATGAAGGGGATTGAAAATGCAGTGTCTCGGGCGGCCTCAAAAGGGTCTCGCGATACTCTGGTGCTGACAGGCGACAACGCGTTGATTGTCAGTGTGAAGAACAACACCGTCGTCACGGTCATGGATCGTGCGGCGATGCGGGAGAACGTGTTTACAAACATCGATTCTACTGTGGTTGTTTGATTGATTTAGGTGAGTAACGGGCTGGTCTCTTGAGTCTCGACTAGGCACAAGAGAAGCCCTCCACGCGGCGGATTGACTGACGCTGCGTAAACAAAAACACATTCGTCATGGATGACGGATGTATATGTAACCTAGGAGGGGTTCATGGGTGTTCTTTCATCTCTTTATACCGGCGTTTCCGGTCTAACGGCACAGGGCGAAGCATTAGGCGTTATTGGTGATAACATCGCCAACGCGAATACGATTGGCTTCAAGGCCAGCCGTGCCGAGTTTCAAGACATCATCGCAAAAAACCTGAAGGGTATTTTGGGTGGTAACCAGATCGGTCGAGGTGTGAAGATCGGAGCCGTGAACCAAATTCTCACGCAAGGTAACGTCGACGCTACGGAAAAGGCGACGGACTTGGCGATTTCGGGCGACGGTTTTTTTGTTATGCGTGGTTCTGATGGCGAGTCTTACACACGCGATGGGTCGTTTCACTTTGACCGCGAGGGGTACCTTGTTTCAAACGACGGTCATCGCGTTCAAGGGTTCCAAGCGGACGAAAGCGGTAAGATCATCAATAAGACGGGTGATATCAAATTCCCTCGCGCTCTGATTCCGGCTAAAGCGACAAAAGAAGTCATGCTGGATCTGAACCTGGATTCGCGCGTTGAAGCGGGCAAGGTCTTTAACCCTGAAGATCCATACGCGACGTCACACTATTCGACAGGCGTGGAAATTTTCGATTCGCAAGGCAATAAGCATCTTATGACATTGTTCTTTAACAAGTCGTCGGATCGTCAGTGGGACGTAAGAGGATTGGTCGACGGTAAAGAGGTTGTCGGCGGTACGCCAGGCAAGATGTCGGAAGTCATGACCGCAAAACTTGGTTTCACGGTTGATGGTAAGCTCGATACGGAGCAGATCACGAAGCAGGCGTTTAACTTCAAAGGTGGCGCTCTTCAAAACCAACAGATCAAGATCGACTTCGGTGATGCGATCACGACAGACAAAGGCGATGGTTTAAACGGCACGAAACAGTACGGTAAAGAGTCAGACATGATCAGCTGGCGCCAAGACGGAGCCGCGGCGGGAACGATCACGAACATGTCGTTCAACGATGAAGGTGTTTTGACGGCTCTTTATACGAACGGTGAAGCCGCGGATCTCGCGCAGATCGCGTTGGCTAAGTTCGAAAACCCGGAAGCTCTCTTCAAGGTCGGTAACAACCGTATGAAAGAATCGAGAGATTCAGGTTCGGGTGCTGTTGGAAAATCTCGTCAAGCCGGCCGTGGTCAGCTTTTCGCTAAGTCACTAGAACGTTCAACGGTCGACCTTGCGACCGAGTTCGTGAACCTGATTCAGAACCAACGTGGGTTCCAGGCGAACGCGAAGACGATTACGACGACAGATGAGCTTCTGAACGAAGTCATCCAGTTGAAGCGATAATCCGCATAATCATTCGTAAACTGAAAGTCGCGATCTCGTAAGAGGTCGCGGCGGCGGAGTCTTGCGTCTAGTCAGCGCCCGG
>JAVFAU010000373.1:0-3001 GCA_034002335.1 Bdellovibrionales bacterium
CTCCTTTTGAATCTCGGCGACGATGTGATCGACGTCTGGTAGAACGCGGGCCTTGATTTGTTCCGCCTGAAGCTGATCGAGAAGTTTCTCGGTCGAAAAGCGATGATCTTCAGGAAGCCCTTGCAGATTAAAAGGCGGCGGAAGCAGGAGGTCTTGCGTTCTTGCTCCGATAAAGGCAGAGGCATATTCATTTTGAAAGACATTGCGCCGTGAGGTCGCGGATCTCGCTTCGAAGACAGAGAATACGTGCGCGTTCGGGTATTGAGTTTGTACCGTGCGAATGGTTTCGCGCACGGCTGTCGGGTGATGGGCGAAATCTTCGATCACGGTCACTCCGCCCGGAGTTCCGATGATTTCTTGTCTGCGTTTAACGCCTTCAAATCCTAAAAACAGAGGGATGACTTTTTCGGCGCTAAAGCCGAGTGACTCCCAAAGCGCGATCGACGCCATCGCATTTTTCACGTTGTATGTACCGATTGTCGGTAGTGTGATTGGAATCGTCGGTCCCGTCGGTCGAACGAGATCGAACCGGGTTCCCAGGCGAAGAGCTTTTGCTGAATCGTGTTTGTCTTTGAGAGGCGTGGAAAGAGGTACGGACGTGATGTTTTGAGCGCGATAGTCGCCGCGCTCGAGTCCGAACGTGATAACGCGAACGTCGCGTGCTTTCAGCGCGTCCCGGCGTTTGGCGAGAAGATCGCGAATGGTTTCTTCGTCCTCACAGGCTATGAGGCGTCCACCTTGGGGAATAAGGTCGAGAAGTTTAAAGAAGGATTCCTTCACGTGATCGAGGTCGCGGTAGATATCGGCGTGGTCGAACTCAACGGAATTGAGAATCACGGAACGCGGTCGATAATGAACGAACTTCGGGACTTTATCGAAGAAAGCTGTATCGTACTCGTCGCCTTCGATGACGAACCAATCGCCTTCGGCATTACGGTAGCTCTGCCCGAAGTTTTTTGGAATGCCGCCGATCATGAATCCAGGCTGAAGCCCGAGGCGCTCGGCGAGATAGGCATTCATGGCGGTCGACGTGGTTTTTCCGTGCGTGCCCGCAACCACGATAGAGTGGCGGTTTTCAATGACAAGCGCGCCCAACGCTTGTGGGAGGCTTGTGTACGGTATATCTGTCGCAAGCAGCGCTTGGGCTTCTTCGGATTGGCGTGAAATGACATTGCCGACGATGACGAGATCGGGTCGTGGCGAGAGATTTTCTTTTTTGTAGCCTTGCATGATCGTGATGCCGAGCGATTGTAACTGGGTCGACATCGGTGGATAGACGTTTTGATCAGAGCCTGTGACTTTGAATCCGCGTGAGTGAAGAAGACCGGCCAGAGAGGCCATGGCTGTGCCGCAAATTCCCATAAAGTGAACGTGAGCGCCGGGTTTGAGTTCGAGGGATGAGACGGGGCGGTTTTCATTGGTCATAAGATAAGAGTTTGCTATCTCGGCTCATTCTTCAAGTCTTAACTCTTGACCAGTATCGGTTTCAGCGAAAACTTATGAAGCTTGCGTAGTCGGCGGCTTGTGAGGGGGCAAAGTGAGCTTGGTCTTGAATCGTACTTTATTCGATGGTGTGAGCACTGTTTTCTGGGGTGTGCTTTTGAGTTCAGTTCTTTTAGGTTGTCAGTCGAAAGGGCAAGTCGATACGGCCGGGCGAGGGGATAGGGGTATGGCGAGTACGGTTAAAGAAACAGCAGCTCCGTTTGTCGAACTCGAAGAGGTCGATGGGGTCAAAGCGCTTGAATGGGTGAAAGAACGCAATCGAGAATCGGCCGCGCGTTTTGATAAAGTGATTCCGGGTGTTCCGACACTGGCGGAGTTGAAAACGGATCTTCTCAAAATTCTCCAGGCGAAAGATCGCATTCCCTCGATTTCGATACGGACTTCGAGCGACGGGCAGTCGATGGTTTACAATTTTTGGCAAGACGCTAAAAACCCGAAAGGAATTTACCGGCGTCAAACGCTTGAAGCGTATCAAGCGAACTCGGAAGAGTGGGAGACTCTTCTCGATATCGATGCTTTGTCAAAAAAAGAAAAAGAAAACTGGGTTTTCAAAGGCGCTTCATGCGCCCCGAAAGTGCGCACGCGTTGCATGGTTCGGCTCTCCCGCGGAGGCGGAGATGCGAGCGTAGATCGTGAGTTTGATGTCGAACAAAAGGATTTTGTGAAAGGTGGCTTTCAGCTGCCGGAAGCGAAATCGACTTTCGGCTGGCTTGACGACGATACTTTGATGGGTGGAATTCCGATTGAAGGAGAAACCTCGGATTCTGGTTACCCGACGACGGTTCGTATGTGGAAACGCGGGGATGATTTGAAGAAATCAACCATCGTGTTTCGTGGAGAAAAGACGGACATTGGTGTTTGGGGACGAAGGCTTCGTTCCCACCACAGTCAAAAGGGCCACGGCCAAAAGGGTGAAGAACCGGTTGTTTTGGACTTGATTGTTCGTGCGATCGACATGAACACGGTCGAAACGTATGTGCGTATGCCGAACGATTCATGGCGGCTCTTGCCGATTCCGAAGACCGCGGATGTCGAAGGCCTTTCAGGACAATTCGTGCTTTTCGCGACAAGAAAAGATGGGGAAGCGTTTGGAACGAAGCTGCGTAGTGGTTGGCTATACGCGTTTGATCTTTCATCATGGATGGATGGCGGAGCCGCAGAAAAGACGGTCAAAGTCGAAACGGTCTTTAGGCCAACGGCAAAGCGTGTTTTTTCGTATTTGACGACGACGAAGAGTCGCATTGTTTTGTCCTACATGGATAACGTGCGTGGACGTTTGGTCGAGATGAAGCGCGGTGCGAACGGTGTTTGGACCGAGCATGCGTTGAAGCTTCCCGGTAGCGAGGGAGCGATTTCGGCCTCGTACTCAAGTTATGACGAAGAGTATTTTACTGTGTTCTATCAAGACTTCCTCACGCCAAGTGAGATGTTCTTGGTCGATGGCGCACGCAAGCTAACGAAGCTTCGCACGACGCCGGCGCGTTTTGATGCGAAGGGT
>JAVFAU010000374.1:0-2995 GCA_034002335.1 Bdellovibrionales bacterium
ATGGCCTTGAAAAAGACCGCTCCAAGACTGGGGCGGTCCTTTTTTTGTGGTTGGAGTCGGGGGGCGCTTTAAAACCAGCGCTCATGCTCGATGATAAGACAGCGGTCGGAGACGACCTTGATCCCGGCCCTCTCGGCACGAGCTTCGGCCTCTGGGTGCGAAATGCCAAGTTGAAGCCAGAGGACTTCGACACCGCCGACCTTTAAGACTTCTTCCACGACCTCCGGAATTTTATCGGAGGCGCGAAACACGTCCACGAACCTGCGGTATTCGGGCGGGACATCCGCGAGCGTTTCGTAGATCTCGAACCCGCCTTCACTGTGCCGCTTGGGGTAGGTGCCGACGATCTCCCAGCCATGATCTCTCATATAGGAAGGGACGTCGTGGCTGGCTTTGTGGGGATCAGGGCTCAAACCGTACACGACAAATTTTTTATACTGACTCATTAGGCTCTTGAGCTCGGCGTCGCGAACATTCATGAAGCACCATCCTTACTCAGCGTGATGGCTGAGCAAGGGCATTGTAGTTCGAAAGAATTTCGTGGGCGATGCCAGAGCGCTGCATGAAACGTTTTAGCGCCTCAGTCGATGTGTGCTTAGGTGTCGCGGCGTCACGGCCGTATTCGTTTCTATGATGGAGAATGAGAATTTCGTTGAGAGCGTTTTTTTGAAGCGTGCGGATATGGGCATGGCGCTCCGGCGTCCAATGTTGGAACCAGGGAGATTTCGACCAATCGGTGAAGAGGTATTTAACATGGTCGTTAAGCGTGGCTTGAATCATCAATCGCGCGGTTTGATTTGGAGTGAAACCAAAGCTCAGGCCTGGGTTGGGGTATTTGTCTGGAAACAAGCGCGAGGTCGCGAGTGAGAGTCCGCGGGAGACGTGAGCTTTTCTCGCGGTCACGTGGACAAGTTCGTATAGGGTCGGGTCGTTTTCAGTTTCGAGCTTTGCTTTGGCGAGAAGTTGTTCGGCTTCCTTTTCTGAAATCGTGAGACGGCCGCCAGTGATTCTGGAATGGATATCGGTCATGGTGCGCTGCTGGCGTTCGTCGAAAGCCTTTGCGGTGGCCGGCGGCATCGATTGCGCCGCCGCGGGCAGGTAGCGAACCTCAAGCCCCCAAACATTACTGTCGTAGTAGTGATGACTGCGAATACCGACTGTGCCGGCTTTTGAAAAAACATTGGCTCCCAGACCCTCATGTTCCAAGAGATCAAGAAGACTAAGGGTCGCTTTCATGGAACTCGGCCCGAAACCGCTCGAGAGTTGCCCATTTTCTGTTGTAAGGAGGGTCATGGGAATACCCCGCTCAATCATGAAGAGATCGAATACGAAGCTCGTTCGGGTCGCGAAGTCGACCATGCGGTAAACATCGACTTCATTGCTGGTTTTGCGTCCGTTTTGAATGAACGGGTAGGGACCGACCACATGCTGATGCACGTTTGCAGGTTGACCGACCAAGTTCGTGGCGACCTCACGAGCCAGCGCCAACGCTTCACCGGCGGGCAGATCCGTGCGTAGGTGAATTTCAAAGCCGAGATCCGCAGTCATGCGTCGTTCACTCATGAACTCGATATCGGTTTCGCCAAAAAGGAGCTTTGAGGGAATTCTCACTGGGCCGGGGCCGTAGAGACGGCCGCCGAGCACATAGGACCTTTTCAACACGAGCGGAACTTCGGGTTGGAACTTTAACCCTGGGATGGAGCGATCTTGTCCGTAACGATGCCGTCGGGCTATCGCCGATGAGGTGATAACGTCTTCCTTTTCTTTGGTAGAGAGCAGGTCAAAACGCAGAGCGAGGGGGTTCTCTTGCGGAAAGCTTTCGCGGATGGTGTCGAGGAGCGGAGAAGGTATGAATGCCTCGGCTGCATGCTTAGGAGCGAGTGGCGCGAGGGTTCCATCGGTTGTGGTGAGGATATCGAAGACTCGATCTGTGGGAGGAATCTCAAGCTCGATTGAGTTTTGATAAGTTCGACTGATCTCAGGTTGCGAAAGATGACGGGCGCTATTGCGGAAAAGGTCCGCGCAGAGACGGGCTTCAGCCGGTAGACCGAAAAGCAATGTCGCCAGGGGCGTCAGGGCAAGTCCTAATCCCGTAATTAATCCCGTAATTTTACTTACCAATTTATGGCGCCGATCAAGGTACATCGGTATCGAAGGGGTGCAAACCATGGGCCTTGAGCGGCTTAACGGGGCATGTCGGGTTTGTCGGGAAAAGCCGCTCCAGAGCCTATCTTATTCGATTTGGCCATAAATTCGTTCCAAGTCGCGAAAATTCCGCGATGTGGGCCTCCTGGGCAGTTGACGGTTTTGAGCCGGGGTGACAGAAACAGCACCGTTCGTAACAGACAGAAAATTTAAGAATTGTCCTCAATTACACAGTCGGAGAAAAATCCCCTCTCTATGGCGCACATGAGCGATTCCCTCGATAAGAAGCCGACAAGCGGTTCAGCATCCGCTGTGCCTGCCGTTCATGGCAGTATCGAGGCGTTGATGGAACTCGCGAAGCTCTATTACGAACGCTGTGATTTTGTGGTCGCAGTTGATAAGTTCAGAGCGGCTTCTGATATCGCGTTCGCGAGCAAGGACTATGAAAAATATCTGAAGTGTCAGAACCATCTTTTGCGCATGTATGCTGAGCGCGAAGACGTTGAGGCGATCAATAAGACAAAAGAGGCTCTGCAGGATCTTGTTCTAAAAGAGGGCTTCGAGCTTAACGCGAAAACTTACTACACGCTTGGCATCTGCGCAGCCTACAAGAACCAGTTCGACATCGCGCTCGATTACTTCCAGAAGTCTTTGGCGATCGCTCTAGCGAGTGATCAAAAAGACGATATTTGCTATGCAATCAACGGGTTGGCTATAACCTACTACTCGCTCGAACGTTTGCCCGAGGCCTTGAAGGAAATCTACAATCTTCAGGTTTTCTTTCAGGTCATGCAGTTGCGTGACTTGAAGCTCTCGAGCCAAATGTTGAACGGCAACATTCTTCGCAAAA
>JAVFAU010000375.1:0-2992 GCA_034002335.1 Bdellovibrionales bacterium
GTATGGCCAGAGTTTCCTCTAGACCACCTCGTCTAGCAAGCCCTAAAGGCTCAAACTATCTAGGATCATCGCCTTCCAAGAAGACATCGGCATAGCCGCCACAACACGGCGAGAAATCGCAAGCGCCCGCGCGTCACGATCGCGATCAAACCGAATCGCCTCGCTCCATTCCGCGAGTTTGAACTCTACCCCTTGAATTTCAGTTTCAACGATCAATCCGGTGCGAAGCCCATGATCGCAGCTCCATTCCGTCACCTGCCCCATCACGTTTAACTGAAACCGTCGTATGCTTCCGCAAGAGTCAAACCAGATCATAAGATCGGCATCCAGCGCCGACTTATACCATTTCATGAGATACTCGACACCCTCAACAAGATGAACATCAACGGATCGCTCAAATAGCGTCGATCCAATGCCTTCCGTATCAAGATATACGACCTGCTCCATCACTTACGTCCCTTAAAAACATCATGTCCCGCGCCAGCGTCCGCGGGCACCCGTTCGATTTCACGCATTTCTTTTTCGGCTCGTTCACGCTCTTCTTTTTCACGCTCTTGCATCTGCGTCTTTTCCTCTTGGCGCACGACAGCCGTGGCGCTTCTCAACAAAAACGACTTCTGAAGGGCCTTCAAAGTGACGACTGTCTCATCCAGGGCTTCGATCGCACGTTCGCTGGCACGAGGAAGCTCAGGAGCCAGTTCACGTATAACGGGTAGCGCCTTTTGCATCTCATCCGTTAAGACCGCCATGTTTCGAGCGATCTTCGAAAGATCTTCGAACATTTCCGGCGACTGTTTGGAAACAATCGGAAGCGCCCGATTCACTTCATTCGTGATCGACACCAAATTTCCTATGACCTTCACCAGCTGCTGATCCTTGTTCGCACTTTTGAGAATCACGCCCGCCTCTTTTGTCACAACCGAGGCGTTTCGAATCAAGGGAGACAGATCATCAAACATCCGCACCAAGGCCTGTGAGCGTTTGGGGTCCAAGAACGCCTCGGCGACGAACTTCAGGTTCTCCGTCATACGCCCGATCAAATCAAAATACGGCCCGAGAGCACGGCCGCTCAGAAGGTCGATAATATCGGCCGTGGCTTCTGATTCGAGCTTTGCCATCTGCCCGACCGGTGCCGCATCCGTGCTTCCGATCGACACGTCCAAAACTTTTTCACCAATGATGAACGGACGCATCACACGCACTTTGCTATCAATCTTAACTTTGTCCGCATACTTGCGGCTCATCTTGAACTTTACCAAAACCTCGGTGTTCGAAACGAGTTCGATATCTGAAACATGACCGATGCGAAGACCTTGCATCGAGACAATCGTTCCCTCTCTCACTCCATCGGCCGTCGCAAGAGACGTCACGAGTTCGATCTTGGGTTCAAAAAAACCTTTTTGGATCGCAATCGCGGTCGCGACAACGACGACACCAAGCATGGCGCTCACGACAAAGAAACCGGCGATACGTTCAATTCGATTGAATTTTATTTTCATTTCAAGCCGCCCGCTCTTTCACACAACCGTCTTCAACCCATAGGGGCCTCGCCCCCATTTGCGCAGGCCAATCCGGTAGACGTGACGTTAAACAAATCGTGTCAATATCGGAATTTTTCTGTAACTCACCTATGAAACGGCTCAGCTCTCGCGCCGTTTCCATATCGAGTCCGCCAAAAGGGTCGTCCATCACAAGAAAGCTCGGTTGCAACAAAACCGAACGAAGAATCGTCGCGAGCTTTCTCAATCCCCCAGAAACCAAAGCCGGTCGGCGGTCTAGCAGGTGTTCGAAACGAAATCGTTTTGCAACCGCACGAATTGCATCGTGAACATCTTCATAGACAGAAAGGTTATGATACATATGCGGAAGCGCGAGGTTTTCCATCAGCGATCGATTCGCCAGCAGACCGCCCATATCAAATGTGTAGCCAATTTCAAGACGCCACGGCAAAAACTCTTCAAACGACATCTCCGTCGCATTTTGCCCATTCACGAGAATCGATCCGGCCGTAGGTTCCACGAGAAACGCCATGATTCGTAGAAGCGTCGATTGGCCATGCCCGGACGGGCCGCACACGTGCCAAATCGGGCTCGAAGAAAAATCCAACGAGACGTCACCAAGAACAATGTCTCCCGTCGGATAACGAAATCCGACTTCCTTCAGCTCGTAAGAACGTATTTTGTAATCATCCAACCTGGTCACAAAATCCCCAGTCTCAATAGCTGATTGAGATAAAAGAAAATCGACACGATGAGATTAAACGCGGTCGCCGCGAAAATTGACTGCATGACGGCCTTGGTAGTGGCCTGCGGAACCTCATGCGAACTCGTCGTAACCGAAAGCCCCTGTTGACAAGCGATCGTGAAAATCATGATCCCAGAAAATCCGTTTTTCACGACAAACAAAAGAATGTCGTCAAAATCAAAAGCTGTCGCAAGGGATTCGAAGTAAAATGAGAATGGAATGCTGTGAAGCGCACGGCTCGCCAAATACCCACCGAGCAAAGCAATGACGTTAAAATAAAACGCCAAACACAAAACGCTAATCACACCGCCAATCACCCGCGGAAAGACGATGTATGAAAGCGGGTTGATTCCGATAATTTCAAGAGCCTCGATCTCACGGTTGACCCTCATATTCCCAATTTCACTTGCGACCGCGGCTCCCGATCGAGCGATCACGACGAGCGCCGTGAGCAGCGGCGCAAGCTCACGCACGATGATGACAACCAGAATATTCCCCAGCATGCCGCCACCGCCAAAAAGCGAGAGCTGCGAAGAGGATTGCAGAATCGCGGTCGCGCCCGATGCGATCGCGAGAACCGTGATCAGCGGAACAGCTTGCCACCCGGTGAAATAGATTTGCGAAGAAACGACGGAAAAAACCTGTCTTAGCCCCTCTGTTCGGCCAAACAACGTCGACCGAATGCTTAAATAAAAAAGCATCGTGAGCGAATACAAGTATCGAACGAATTCGAATGTTTGAAAGCCGA
>JAVFAU010000376.1:0-2990 GCA_034002335.1 Bdellovibrionales bacterium
ACCCGTGACCGTATTCTTGAGCTTGGCACCGGTCACAAACTTGTCACCGACGACTTCCTCGACTTCCGTGTTCCAGATCACTTCGACTTTCGGGTTCTTCAAAGCCTTCTCGGCCATGATCTTCGATGCGCGGAACGTGTCGCGACGGTGGATGATGTAAACCTTCTTCGCAAAACGCGTCAGGAATGTCGCTTCTTCCATCGCCGTGTCGCCACCGCCGATAACGGCGACGTCCATATCGCGGAAGAACGCTCCATCGCAGGTCGCACATGCTGAAACACCCTTGTTGGCGAAGGTCTTTTCAGACGGCAGGCCCAGATACTTCGCTTTCGCTCCTGTCGCGACAATCACAGTTTTTGTGAGATAGAGCTTTTCGCCAACCCAAACTTTGAACGGACGCGAGCTGAAATCTGTTTTCGTCACAAGCTTGTTGATGAAACGTGTGCCGAAACGCTCGGCCTGCTTGCGCATTTTTTCCATCAATTCGGGTCCCGTCACTCCCTCTGGATATCCAGGAAAGTTCTCTACCTCCGTCGTGATCATCAGCTGTCCGCCGGCTTCTTCGCCCTCAAACATCAGCGGCTTTAAAAGAGCGCGCGATGTATAAATCGCGGCCGTGTACCCTGCGGGTCCCGATCCGATAATGATGACGTTTTCGACTGTTTGGTTTGTGTTCTCTTGATCCATTTGACTCACGCTTCCCTAATTCAATGTCGTTCTGGCTTTTCAACCGCAGAATAAAATGGAGAGACGACCTCGTCCACCCTAGCGTCTCACAGCGCAACGCGATACGCTCTCTTTATGAAAACCGCGACGGTCCGTTTTACAAAACCTGACCTGAAGTCTCGCCTAGGAGACGTTTCTGTTCAGCCAGGCACTGTGCTTATGGAGGCATTGCTCGCAATGGGACTTCCTGTCGCGTCTTCTTGTCGCGGCGACGGTGTCTGCACAAAATGTCGACTGCGTGTTCGCGAACTCGAGGACGGAGCCGTTTCAAAGATCACAGCCTTTGAACACGGCCTGCTCGACCGTATCGCGGCCGACGAAGACGAGCGCATTAGCTGCCAAACCGAAGTTCATGGACTCATCGAGGTCGACGCCGACTACTGGTAAGAGCTCGTCCTCTAGCTCCGGCGATCTGCTCCGGTTTTTGCTCACTCGCTGGTTTCGGGACGCGGAATCCACCGCACGTCACCGTCGAACCAAAGGAGCATTCATGAATCGGACACCCTTTCCGCTATTCGGACAAAAGGCATTCTGCCCACATGCCTCTCTTCGCTGGGCCCTCCTGAGTCAGGTGTTTCTCGCTCTCACCTTGCCTCTCAACTTCGCCTGCGCTCCTGCAAACGACACCCCCTCGGAAAAAGACACGTGGTCGCTCACACCGCCGACTCTTGAAACAGGAAGCGCGCAAAACGGCGAGAAATATGTCGTAAAAATAAATCTCGCAGCCGCGCAGAAATTTAGCTCCGATTTTATCGGAATGAGTCGCCCCGTACTGACGCCGTTAGCTGTATTGCGTTTTGCCGATCAAGATCGCGACTTGAAACTCACGTTCGAAACAAGCTGCCAAACAGCGACGCCAGACCTCTCGCGAACAAGAGAGCGCGAAACAAACGCACCCGTGGTCTATTCCGGTGAAACAAGAACGTCGGACCAAGTCGACTTACTGACCTTTCTCCCGCCGCAAGTTCTAAACCCTCAGAGTCTTAAGACGACTCATGCCTGCGATCTGAAAATGACCGTGATCAACCCTCACGGGTCTCGTCATAGCTTTCAAGTGGATGCACTCGAGTTTGATCTTCGCTCGCTTCTCGATCCGACAAACGACTTTTACAAACTACAAGAAGACCGCCCCCTCGCGGCCGACGAAACATGGCGCCTGATTTGCCCAGACTGGTGGGTCACATCATCACCTTCAATTCGCTCGCTCAAAGAACTCTCAAAAGCTTTTCGCCTTGATGGCGGAAACGATACACGTCACCTCAATCGTGCCCCTCTGTGCACCGTCATGAAGCAAGAGTCCTTACGCTGGCTCTACGTCGGCACTTATCGCCCCCACTTCGAATCGACTCTTGAAATCCCATTCCAGTCGACCATTTTGTTTCCCAAATCGGCGAATCACGACTTGTTCAACCAACCTGTCTCTCAGTGGGAGTTTCACAACCCGACATCGCTCCCTCTTGGTATTTATATTCCATCCGCAGACTTCGCCTTAAAGCTCTCCGCGCGCAACGTTACGCCTGGCTACACGTCGGCCACAGGTTGGTCTGAGTTTCTTGAAGCGCCCTTCGTGATTGCAAGTTTGTCCAACCTACCAGTCCGTCGAACTAGCCAAGGAACCTATCTTTTGCTTCCACCGGGAAAAGCAGCACCCGTGATTCTGCGGCTTCAACGACCCGGCATTCTTTGCCGAACAGCCACATCGACCTCCGTTACCATCGCTCACTTTCCGTTAAGTTATGTTTTTAGCGCACTCACTTGGGTACAATATTTTTCAGCAACAACAACACCCCAAATCGCGTTCAAAGCCTCGCGCACGCTCTCATTTCAGACACTCGCAAATGCGCTCACTCCGGAACAATTCGACTCCTACTCAAACGACGAGCTTGATGGACTCACAAAAGACGCATACACGAGCGGCGAAACCTCTCGTCTCTTAATTCCTGAAAAGATGATTTTAAATTTTCAATCCGACTCGGCCACAGCACAGCTCTCGAACAGAGACTTCGACCGAGAATTCGAGGAGCACCGACGCACCCAACGGTCGGCCTGCATCAAAGGCCAACATCTCGACAAAAATATTCCTCAAGAGCACTGGAAATATTAGAGCGGCTTTTCAAAACGGCAGTAAAAAATCGGCTGCCCTTTTTGCAAAAAAAGGCTTTCAAAGTGGGTGATGAAGTTTTCATTCGCCCACTCTGATCGATGCAGGTCGCGCGTGGATCGCAGATGGCGAAACTTCGACTTTTCAAAAATCGGCAAAGCCC
>JAVFAU010000377.1:0-2989 GCA_034002335.1 Bdellovibrionales bacterium
CTCGGCGGCAAGAAAACTGTCACTATGTTCGAACTTACAAAGTACGCTTCGAAGCACCTTTCGAAGTAGTTTCTTCGGTCGGGTAACCGGCTGGAAACTGAACTAAACGAACCCCGTCCCCCTTTGTGGAGGCGGGGTTTTGTTTTTTTATAGTGCGTGTCATGAGGAATGGGATGTGATAAAGCATCCCATATGACTATCAAGACCAAAGAAGAAATCGAAAAGATGCGTCGCGTGTGTCAGCTCGCGGCTCGCTGCCTGGAACATACGGGGAAGTTTGTCCGTCCAGGAATTACGACCAATGAGCTCGATAAGATCGCGGATGATTTCGCTCGTTCGCATGGCGCGACCTCGGCGCCGCTCGGCTATAAGGGGTATCCCAAATCAATCTGTACTTCGGTGAACCATGTGATCTGTCACGGCGTGCCTGATGACGTCGCGCTTGCTGAGGGCGATATCGTGAATCTCGACATCACGTGCTTGTTGGATGGGTTTCATGGCGATACATCGGCGACGTTCTTTGTTGGCGAGGTGTCGGAGCGTGCGCGTCTCGTCACGGATATCGCAAAACGAGCGATGGAAAAGGGAATCGAGGCGATTACGCCGTTTGGAACGACGGGCGACATCGGTTTTGCGATCAATAAGTTTACAACGAAGAACGGTTTCTACGTGGTCGAGGAGATCGGTGGGCACGGTATCGGCCGTGTTTTTCATGAGGACCCATTTGTACCTTCGTTTGGGAAAAAGGGCCGCGGGGACCGCTTGCTTCCGGGAGGAACGATCACGGTCGAGCCTATGGTCAATGAGACGGACGCGGACATGGTTGAGCACTCGATCCCGAATTCGAGTATTCAGTGGTACACGACGGCCGATAAGACGCTTTCAGCTCAATTTGAACACACGGTGTTGATTACGGAGAACGGACCGGAGATCTTGACGCTTCCGTGATTGCGGGGCGTTCCGGCGGGCGGTTGTCTTGACCGTCCTTGAGTCTTCGGTTTACGTTTCCGCGGTAGACAATCGACCGCTTAGAAAAACGAAGTTAAAGGGATTTTTTAACATGGCATTTGATGCAGGATCGAACATGAAATCAGCTCTTTCAGGTGTAGCGAAAACTCAAGATGGAAAACCAGATTACCGCGTTTGCAAAGCGGCCATGGAAGACGCGAAAACGTTCGAAGAACTCGCGCGCTGGGGGCGTGAGGAAGTTCGTCTTGCTGAAACGGAGATGCCGGGTCTTATGGCTCTTCGCGAGGAGTATGGTGCGAAGCAGCCTCTTAAAGGTGCGCGCATCACGGGCTGTCTTCATATGACCATCCAAACCGCGGTTTTGATCGAAACGCTCACGCATCTCGGTGCTCGCGTTCGTTGGTCGAGCTGCAATATCTTTTCGACACAAGATCACGCGGCGGTTGCGATGGCTGCGGCTGGAATTCCTGTTTTTGCCTGGAAGGGTGAGACGGAAGAAGAATACAACTGGTGTGTCGAGCAGACGATCACGGGTTGGGGCGCGGAAGGTTACGACCTGATCCTTGACGACGGTGGCGATCTGACAAACATGATGCACGAAGAGCGTTTTCTTGGAATGGCCAAGCAGATTCTTGGTATTTCAGAAGAAACGACGACTGGCGTTCACAATGTCGAGAAGATGCATGCGAAAGGTCTCTTGAAGTTCCCGGTTATCAACGTGAACGACTCGGTTACGAAGTCGAAGTTTGATAACCTTTACGGCTGTCGCGAGTCGCTGGCCGACGGTATCAAGCGCGCGACCGATGTGATGATTGCGGGCAAAGTCGTTGTGGTCGCGGGTTACGGCGACGTGGGCAAAGGCTGCGCGCACTCGATGCGTCACTATGGCGCCCGTGTTTTGATTACTGAGATCGATCCTATCTGCGCGCTTCAGGCGGCGATGGAGGGTTTTGAAGTTACGACGATGGAGGCCGCGGCTCCAGTGGGTGACATTTTCGTTACCACAACGGGCTGTTGTGACATCGTGACAGAAGCTCACTTCAACGTCATGAAGCACCGGGCGATCGTGTGCAACATCGGTCACTTCGATATCGAGATCGATATGGCGTGGCTGAATAAGAACTCGCAAGTTCGCGAAGTGAAACCGCAGGTCGATATTCACACGCTTTCAAACGGTCGTGAAATCATCGTTTTGGCGAAGGGCCGCCTTGTGAACCTAGGTTGTGCGACAGGCCACCCTTCGTTCGTCATGTCGACGTCGTTCACAAACCAAGTCATCGCACAGATGGAGCTTTGGGCGAATCGTGAGAAGTACGCGAAAGTCGGCGTTTACCGCCTACCAAAAGAGCTCGACGAGAAGGTCGCGTCTCTTCACCTTAAGAAGATCGGCGTGAATCTGACGACTCTCACAGACAAACAGTCTAAGTACCTAGGGCTTTCGAAAACAGGTCCTTACAAGCCTGAGCACTACCGTTACTAAGCGGCTCGCTGAAACGTCTCTAGCGATTTGAGGCATGCATGACGGCCAGGGGGATCTCTCCTTGGCCGTTTGTTTTTTTAGCCACAAGGAGGTGGTGCGTAAGCCGGGGTGAAGGAGGTCGCGCCCCAGAACATGGCAAGGCAGTTTGTGATACTCGAAGTGTTCCAGCCGCTGATATTTTGATTGAAAGACGTGGCATTCATGAACATCGAGTTCATATCTGTAACATCCGCAGTGTTCCAGTTCGCGATGTTGCCGTTAAAGGACGTGGCACCAAGAAACATCCAGCGCATTTCTCCCACGCCCGCGGTGTTCCAAGAGTTAAGAGGTTGGTTGAATGCGATCGCGTCGCGAAACATTTCTCGCATCGACGAGACGTTCGCGGTTTTGCCTCCCCAGGCGTCGAGAGGATGATTGAAGGCGATCGCGGAGCGAAACATCGACTGCATGAAATCGACCGAGGAGACATCCCAGGTGTCGAGGGGCTGGTCGAAGCTTATGGCGAGGAGGAACATCCCAGCCATGTCTTCGACAAAGATC
>JAVFAU010000378.1:0-2984 GCA_034002335.1 Bdellovibrionales bacterium
GTTCGAGATAACCAGTTGATCGGTTACGGTATCGTGGTCGGTCTCAAAGGTACGGGCGATTCGAAAGCCGAGTTCACGAACAAGTCGATTGTTCGCATGCTCGATAAGCTCGGTATGAAAGTCGAAGATAAAGAAATCGCGTCTAAAAACGTCGCAGCGGTTGTGATCACAGCGAATCTTCCGGCATTCGCACGAGCGGGCAACAGGCTTGATATCTCGGTGAACTCGATCGGCGATGCCACATCACTCGCGGGCGGTACCCTTATCCAGACGCCGCTTCGTGCCGCGGATCAAAATATCTACGCGGTTGGGCAAGGGGCTTTGTTGATAGGAACGGGAGCCGACAGCCATTCGACGGTCGGACGCATTCCGAACGGAGCGATCATCGAGCGCGATGTCGCGGAGGATTTTACTTCGCGTAAGATGTTTCGTTTGACGTTGCACAATCCGGATTTCACGACGGCCGCTCGTCTTGCGAAGCGCATCAATATGGATCTCTCCGGAAAATATGCGAGCGCGCGTGATGCGGGCACGATCGACATCGTTGTTCCGTTCTCTTACGAAGGGCGCGCGGTCGAGCTGCTTGCGACCATCGAGTCGCTTGAAGTGACGCCTGACAATCGCGCGAAAGTGATCGTGAACGAAAAGACGGGAACAGTCGTCATTGGCGATACGGTTCGTATTTCTCGCGTCGCGATTAGCCATGGCGAGCTTTCGGTGCGCGTCGACGGGGGCCGAGCTAAGGGCAAAGACGCGGATCGTGTCGCTGTTTTTGATTCCGGCACGAGTGTCGGAGACTTAGTGAAGTCGTTGAATCAAATTGGCGTGAGTCCTCGTGATTTGATTACGGTTTTACAAAACATTAAGGCAGCGGGTGCGCTTCAGGGCGAGCTCGAAATTCTTTAACCGCGGATGAGAGGTCCAGTGTCGATAGATAAGAAGGCCCGTCAGACGGCTAGTATTTTGAAGATCGGACTGGCCTCGACCGCGAAAGTGTTTCGAACTGAAGCGTGTGATCATAAAATGAGAGAACGGGATGCTACATGGATGTGGCGTCTCAGGGGTACGGTGGGTTGGAGTTCGTTCAACCAAGGATGGTTTAAGAGCAGAGCCGTTTCGAGCAGGAAACAGGGGCAAAAGGTCAAGCCGCTAGGACAGGCGACTACTTTAGGCTTTATCTGTGAAAAGCGCAGGATGCGCATCGCTCTCCGACTCACCACCCCGTTTTTTTTCTCTGTTGTGACCGGAGTTTTCGTCACAAATCAAGCTCAAGCCTCAGGTCAATTACAAGCCGGAAATCCGGCGCAAGCCGAGCGCGCTTTGTCTGCGGCGCAGACGGGCGGTACCGCCCCTGCGCCGGTCGTGCGTGATCCGCGCGTGATGGAAGCGGCCCGGATGTACGAAAAATATTTTTTGGGGCAGATGACGAAGGCGATGCGTTCGACGGTTCAGCACTCCGATTTGCAGCAGCAATCGATGGGCGAAAAAATCTACCGCGAGCAGCTCGACGATCAATATGTCGATGCATGGACGGAGAGCGGAGGAATCGGCCTCGCCGACATGATTCACGATGAACTGATCGGCAAAATGGAAATGGCGAAGCAGCGTCGAACGGCCATGCGAGAAACGCGCGAAAAAATGCGAACCCAAGGTCATGCGGCGATGCCTCTCACGGATCGCGATGTTCTGGGGGTGCGTCGACTCCCGACGGCGTCTGCGGATGCTCGTGGGGCGGCGGGAGCGAAAGCGGGTGTCGTGAGTGAAACTGTGCTTATTAGTTTAGGGAAACCTCAGGCCGCTTCGGATTCTTCCGGCGGGGCGCGGGCGCTCGAGCCGGAAGCGGTTCGAAGCGCCTGGGAGGGTGTGTTGACCCGCGTTCAGGTTTCGAACGAATCAATCACCAAAACGATTCTACGCCTCAGGGCAGGGGTACCGCCCCAAACCACCGGAGCCGGGGTACCGCCCCAGTCCGGTGGCTGGCGGGAAATCGAGGTTTCCTTTGATGGCGTGCCTTTTCAGGTCACCGAAGGCGACCGAATTGCGGCAGGTCAGGTGATCGGAATGCTCGGAAGGACGGCGCGCGGGATTCTGGTGAGGCAGACCTTGGTCCAGGATGTGCTCGCTAAACAGTTGGAAGAGAGTGC
This sequence comes from Bdellovibrionales bacterium, assembly GCA_034002335.1. Classification (GTDB taxonomy): domain Bacteria; phylum Bdellovibrionota; class Bdellovibrionia; order Bdellovibrionales; family JAMPXM01. Next base: position 2,145 of record JAVFAU010000378.1, read on the forward strand.
GGAACTGGATGAAGGTACACAAGAGGGGACACTGTAAATTCTGGTCCTAAGATTTCGTGGAATTGTGTCTCATTGTGATACACTGAATTATAGAGGAGACCTTGTTCTGACAAGGCTCTGGTAAGAGGAGCCCTATAGAGGGAGGCGGTACATGAAAGTCACAAACTCCGGCCCTGGAAATATCGCAGCGCCAACAACTGGAGCTGATACGACGAAGAGCGCGCGCGAAGGTCGCACGTCTCGATCGGCAGCTTCCGAAGCTTTCGGTGCCTCTGTCGGTTCATCGGCAAAGGTGGATGTTTCTCCTCGTGCGCAAGAATTGAAGCGCGTAAAAGAGATGTCGACTCCGACTGGCGACGTTGACGAAGCGAAAGTCGCACGTCTTCAGGCGTTGATCGATAGCGGGCAATACAAGGTGGACGCGGGCGCTATTGCCGAGCGTTTGCTGGGTGAACAGCTGAAGATGAATGAGAAGTAACCACAGTTAACCGATATTTGGGTTATGTCTGGGTCGAAAAAAGTATTTCGGTGTCTGCTCTCAAGGAAGAAGGGCTGGTAAATGGGGAATTCAAATCAATCAAGTAAGAACACGAACCCTCTGATCGGTGGAGACATCGGCAGCCGTGACAGCGTGTATGCGGATTTGCTTTCTTGCCTTGAGGATCTTGTAAAAATCTATCGCTCCCTTCTGGAAGTCGTCCGTAGAGAGAAAGAAATTCTTGTCGAGAGTCGTTTGGACGAGTTGAACGAAAACAACCGTTCAAAAGACACACTTCTTGTTCGGATCCGTTCGCTTGAAAACAGCCGAACGAAGCTTGCTCGAGATCTCGCGGTTCTCAC
>JAVFAU010000379.1:0-2971 GCA_034002335.1 Bdellovibrionales bacterium
AATCAGAAAAAAAACTACGTTTATTATGTCGAGATCATGAAGCAGCCGGGCCGCTACTCGACGGTCAAGGTCGATCGCATTTGGTACAGATCAGGTAACTCCCTTTATAACATCAAAACGCTTCAGCCCGAGGCTTCGACGGCCATGGGGCTTACGATGTACCAGTTCGACGGCAACTGGAAACTGGCGCAGATGATTACGGCCGATTCCGTGAAGCTCGAAGGGACGCAGTGGAACCTTGTGAACGGAACCGTAACGGTGTTTCCGGCTTCGTCGAATATTCCAATGACCCAGGCGTTTAAGGAAAAAAAGATCACGGTGTCCGAGGATTCCCAGGATCTTCAATCGAGCGGGCAGACGTCAGATTCGCTTTCGCTTCACGAGTTAAAGCGCTTTATCACGCGCAACAAAGAGGCGGGACTCGATACGACGACGTATGAGGTCGACTATCAAGGAAAGCTCAGTTTCGCGTTTGCGGCGTTTGTCATGAGCATGATCGGGATTCCGTTTTCAGTCGGAACACAGCGTTCTGGCTCGGCCGCGTTCAATGTCGGGATCACAATTGGGCTCGCCTTCGCATATTGGACATTCTACAGCTCTGGTCTCACGCTTGGGCGCCACGGAGGCCTTCCCCCCATATTGGCCGCCTGGACGCCCAATGTCCTTATGGTGGCCTTTGCGGGCTATGTCATGGGGCGGATGAAGCGGTAAGAGGCGTACACCGAGCGTTGCCAAAAACGGCGCGTGGCCCTATATTCCAAGCGATGAAACTTGAAGTTCTGCGCTACCCAGATCCGCGTCTAAGAAAAAAAGGTCTTTCTGTCACGGAGGTGACGGACGAGCATCGTGAGCTTGTTAAAAACATGATCGAGACGATGTACGACGAAAACGGTATTGGCCTTGCCGCGCCTCAGGTGGGCGAGAGTTTGCGCCTTCTTGTGATCGACACAAGACCGACCGATGAAAACGGAACTCCGACGACCGAGGGTCTAACGGATCTCGAAAAACAAGTTCAACAGCCGATTGCGATCTTCAATCCTGAAATCGTGGTGCAAAAAGACAAGACGACCTACGAAGAAGGGTGCCTCAGCGTTCCCGGGTTTTTCGACACGGTCGAGCGCGCTCAGTATGTCGAGGTCAAAGGGCTTGATGAAAACGGCAAAGAGATTCTGATTAAGACCGATGGTCTTTTGGCGATCTGTCTTCAGCATGAGATGGATCATCTCGAAGGAAAGCTCTTCATCGATCGCTTGAGCTTCATCAAATCGAATAAAATCAAAAACAAAATCAAAAAATCCGGCTATCCAACTCCTGACGAAGTCACCGAAGAGCGGCAAAAAGTGCGCGAGGCGCGCGCGGCTCGTCGTTCTCAAGATGAAGCGGGCGAGTAAATGAGTAAGGTTCGTATCCTCTTTATGGGGACGCCTGAGTTCGCGCGCGAGGCGCTTGAGGCCATGCTTGCGGACAATCACTTTGAAGTCGTGGGTGTCGTGACGCAGCCGGATCGGCCCGCGGGCCGTAAGATGCTGCTCACGCCTTCGCCGGTAAAGAAGTTCGCGCTTGAGCGCGGGCTTCGTGTTTTTTCGCCGGAGACAGTGAACACCGAAGAGTTTCGTAACGAGGTGACGGCTCTTTCTGCTGAAAGTGCCGTGGTGGTGGCGTTTGGTCAGCTCCTTGGCGATAAGTTTCTTGCGCTCTTTCCCAAAAAAGCCGTGAACGTGCACGGCTCGCTTCTTCCGAAATGGCGAGGAGCGGCTCCTATTCAACGTTCATTGATGGCCGGAGATCGAGAGACGGGTGTTGCCCTTCAGATCATGGTCAAGAAGCTTGATGCGGGGCCTGTGCTCGGCGTGCGCAAGGTGACTCTTTCCGATGAGATGACGGCGACGGAGCTTTATCCGCTGCTTGCGAAGTTGGGTAGCGAGCTTCTTGCGACCGAGTACATGGATTACTTGCGCGGAAATTTGACGCCGATCGAGCAAGACGAAGCGTTGGTGACGATCGCGCCGAAGATTCAAAAAAGTGAGGCCGCCGTTGATTGGACACGATCAGCTCGTGAGATTTTAAATCTTGTAAGGGGATTGTCTTTAGGTCCTGTGCCGCACGCACGGCGCGCAAGTGGTGTGAGCTTTAAGCTTCATCGCGTGGTTGTCGTGAGTGAGGGCGATGAAAACGCGAGGGGTGTGGCGGGCGCTGTGCCCGGAACAGTTTTGAGAGTGACAGATGCGGGCGTTGGCCAGGCCGGCGGTCAAGAGAGCGAACCGGGAATCGACGTGCAATGCGGTCAAGGTGTTTTGCGCCTTCTTGAACTTCAGCCTGAGTCGCGTGCGCGCATGTCGCTTCAAGATTATCTTCGCGGGTACCCTGTGGAAGTCGGCGAAGTTTTGGGCGGAGGGCAGGCATGAGCGCTGTTTACAAAGGACCGTGGGAGCGTCAGGCGAAACTTGGGGGGCTGCTTCTTGCGCCTTCGATTTTGAGTGCCGACTTCGCTCGCCTGTCGGAAGAAGTCGCGTCGGTTGAGGCCTTAGGTGCGGATTGGGTTCACGTCGATGTGATGGACAATCACTTCGTTCCGAACCTAACGATTGGAGCGCCCGTTGTGGCGTCGCTTCGTCGCGCGACCAAGATGCCGCTTGATTGTCATCTTATGGTCGAGCGCCCTGAAAAACTGATTCCTGATTTTTTAAAAGCGGGAGCCGACGGCATCACAATTCACGTTGAGAGCACGGACGACGTGACGGGATGTCTAAAGGCGATTCGCGCTGGTGGCGCGCGCGCCGGCATCACGCTTCGCCCGCGAACGGCTTTGAGCGAGATCATGCCCTACCTGGAAATGGTCGATCTCGTGCTTGTCATGACGGTTGAGCCTGGTTTCGGCGGGCAGAGTTTTATGCACGATCAAGTGGCCAAGATTGCGGAGCTTCGTAAAGCAATTCAGAACCGAGGGCTCAAGGTCATTATTCAAGTCGAT
>JAVFAU010000380.1:0-2971 GCA_034002335.1 Bdellovibrionales bacterium
CCATGGTAACGGTCTTGGCACTTACAGCGGCCTTCGCGATCGCTCCGGCTCCAGTTCAAGCGGACGAAGGTAAAATCACGTCGATACTTTATACGTGTAATTTGAGTTTCCGTGCGACGGGGCGCTCGATTTACATCGGAATTGGGTACACCGACATCGGCGGATCGGGAACGATCTCTTGTTACGACCTTCTTACGGGTGCGACCCAGCACATGCCGGTGAAAGTGAAGGCGCGTGGTCCAGGAGCTGGTTTAGGTGTGACAGGCTTGGTGCTTTCGGGTGCGGCGACGGGTGTCGGAGTGACGCGTGGTCCGGAGGCTCTTTTGGGTCGTTACGGAATGATTCGTGGAAACGCGGCCGTTGGAATCGGAGCGGCTGGCGGCGTTGCGCTTCAGTTGAGTAATGGCGCCGTGACCGTAGATGTGAGCCTTCAGGCGCAAACAGGTTTGGGCGCCGGTGTCGATCTGCTTTGGATCGATATCGAATCAGACGGAGCTGTTCGCACGGAAGAGGCATCTGCGGCGGCGGTTGCTCCGGTACCGTCGCAAGAGCAACAAGTTCAGACCGTGGCGCCACAGGCTGTTCAGGTTCGAACTTCGAAAGTGATTTATCTCTCCGAAGGTCAGCCGCTTCAGATCGTCGATTCGCAAGGGCGAGTGTTACAAACAATCTATCTTCGCAGAACACGCTAAAGAAGAGAGGCGTCTATTGCCTCAGTCGGGCCGTCGTTCACCCTTTTGGTTGAAGGGGTCTGGTCACTCGCCTTTTACAAGCTTACGGGGCTTTTCGCCGGAGGCCTTTTGCTTTGGAAGAACGGGGCCCCCTGGAAGCGCTTCGATTTCTTTAATCAGTGAGCCGAGAGTCCCTTCGTATTGTTTCCAAAACTCGCGTCCGCGCTTTTCGAAGAGAGCTGCGTCGGCAGGGTTCATTTTCACCCACTTCACGCCATTTTTAATCAGGTAATCTTGTGACTCTTTCGCTTGCTTGATCGAGAAAGCCCTTTCAGCTTCCGCAAGCTTTGCGACTTCGCTTTCAAATATCTCACGAAGGTCCTTTGGGAGAGACTCTGAGAAGGCCTTATTCGCGAGAATCGTCGTCAGATAAAACATGTGATTTGTCTCTGAAACGTATTTGATGCTTTTAAGGTGCTCGGGATAGTCGTGCACCAAAACAAAAAGGCGATTGAGTTCTGAGTCTTCAAAATCGATTTTGCCTTCGCGATGAAGATCGATGGACTGTGCACGAGTGAAGGAGTCTTTCGATATGAATTTCGCACCAAAGCTATTGTAGAAATCGACGATTGGCTTTGGACCAGAAATCGTCGTTTTCGCTCCTTCGAGATCTTTGATCGAGGAGATGGCTTTCTTTCCGTACATGACGCGGAAGCCGCCGCTATACGTGAAAGCCAAAATTTTTAGTTTATTGCCAGATCCTTCTTCGACGGCGAGTTTGAGTTTGTCGGCGATGGAGCCTGAGATAACGTGACGAACGCGGTCATGCGTCTTCAACAAAAAAGGCATGTTGAGAACGTCCATCTTTTGGCTGAAGCGGCGCAAAGCGCCGGCTTCGACCTGAGCGACCTCAGCTTCTCCGGAAAAAACGTCGTAGATCGCCGAGCCGTGACGGTTCTTCGTATTGTTATCATGGGCGACGATGGAAACTTTTAAGCGCCCACCTGAACGCCGGGCCATGTTATCCGCGGCCTCCTGCGTGAGTTTTAAAATCGGCTGATTGGTTGGATTATGAGCCGCGACCCAACGTACTTGGTACGACTTCGGCGTTTCAGCTCTCACGGAACCTGAGCTGGCAAATATCAGCATGAACGCTAGCGCAAGCAACGGCACTGCCGCCGAGAATACAGAAAACCGACTAATCTTCATGTCGCCTCCTTATACAGAATCGAGGAAACGGAAAAACAGTTCAAATGCTAAGTTCGCACAGTCTCGATACGAGACAGACCAAAATCCGCAAGCGCTGCTATGCGACATCTGATATTTGCACTCATTGCTATCTGTGCCAGTCTACGGTTGTTCGAATACCTAGACTCCCGTCCTGATATCGGGCAACGACCGTGAGATTGTCATGGATTTTGATTGGACGTATTTGAATGAACGTAGTGATTGTGCCAATTTTCTTAAGGATCATTGAATGAGGAAGTCACTTGTCGCGCTAGCGTTGGTTGCCGTTTCCGGTGTTGTTTTCTCCGAATGGTTTTTGAACCCAAAACCAGTTGACGAAGTCGAGAGAACTGAGCCCGATCACCTCTGCAAAGGATGTAATGTCGTCTTGTTGAGTGCTGATAGTGTGCGAGCGGATCGATTGCCGATGTATGGTTACTATCGCGACACGACTCCGGCCATATTGGAGTTTTCCAAGCAAGCGGTCGTTTTTCAGAACTATTTTGCCGCAGGCACGTTGACGCCAACTTCCGAGGCTGCCGTACATACCGGCCGATATCCTGTCACAAATGGTTTTTCCGGTTTTCAAACAAAAATGTCTCTCGACTCTTTAACGATGGCAGAGGTTTTTAAAAAATCCGGTTATAGCACGGCGGCGTTCATGACATCGCCGGAGTTTTTCTCGCGTCCAAATATGAAGGAGAGCTTTTCGCGAGGATACGATCACTACTACACGCAGTGGAGAACGAGTTTTCATGCACGTGATCTTAAATGGAGTGAATACCGCAAATGGCTACGAAAACAGCGCAGAACGGGTAAGCCGTTTTTTACGTGGGTAGCTCTTGGCACGGCTCATTGGCCGTTTGGTACACACGCCCCTCGCAAGTTCAATAATCCAAGGTATCGTGGGATTTTGAGTCGCATTGATCGTATCGAAAGCTCGTTGCTCCAGCACGCCGTCTTTCAGCTGATCTATGACGGCTATCTCTACAGTCGCAATGGACGAGAGATTTTTATCGGGCGCTTTGATGGTACTGCTGGCGGGAGCGAACCTGACCCGATCGAGAAAAAGT
>JAVFAU010000381.1:0-2962 GCA_034002335.1 Bdellovibrionales bacterium
CACGCCTCAATCTCGAGGACCCTCGCGTCAGAAGCGACGTGCAAAACATTCTCGAAGACCTCGACCGCAGCGCACGCGTACGCCAATCACGCGACTTGGCGAAAGTGCTTCACGAAGAATGGAAACGCCCCGAGTTCTCGGCGCGAGGTCTTCCGAAAGGCTCAACCCGCACCGTGCGGCAAGCCCCCTTTTTTCTCGTCTCGCACGTCGCAATGCCCTCGGTTCTCGTTGAAGTCGGTTTCTTGAGCCACCGCCAAGAAGGCATGAAACTTCAACAGACCGATTACCAGGCCGCGATCGCAGAAGCCCTCTTCTCGGGAATCAGACGCTTTTTAGATCAAGAGTAGCCCACGTCACTGGACAGGTGGAGTTTCGCCTCGTACATTGCTCCCATGTCGACAAAACGGGCCGATGGCCGCTCTTTCAATCAACTTCGCACTCTTAAAATCACCCCCGGCTTTTCAAAACACGCAGAAGGTTCTGCGCTCATTGAAATGGGAGACACTCGCGTTCTCTGCACGGCCTCCGTCGAGCAAACCATTCCAAAATGGTTACAAGGAGGAGGAAAAGGCTGGGTCACCGCTGAGTACGGCATGCTTCCTCGCTCCACTCACACTCGCATCTCGCGCGAAAAAGCGAACAACTCGGGCCGAAGCCAAGAGATCTCGCGCCTCATCGCTCGCTCACTGCGGGCGGCTGTTGATCTCAAAGCGCTTGGTGAGCGCTCCATCAGCGTCGACTGCGATGTCATACAAGCCGATGGCGGCACGCGAACCGCGGCGATCACAGGAGGGTTTGTCGCTCTGACGCTTGCGATCGCGAAACTTAAACTCGCGGGTTTGGTTCCCGCATCGTCGAATATCATTACGCAATATGTTTCGGCGATCAGCGTCGGCCTCAAAGAAGGCAACGCGCTTCTTGATCTCAATTACGACGAGGACTCTTCGATCGGGACCGATATGAATATCGTGATGACGGCGGATGGACGCTTCGTCGAGCTTCAAGGAACAGCGGAAACGACGGCTTTCTCGCGCGAAGAGCTCGATCAGGTTCTGACGGTCGCGGCTGATGGCTGTCGAGACCTGTTCCGCGCGCAAGCCAGCATCACAGAGCCATTCGTCGCACTTCGTTTGGGATATTGATCTCTAGGACAAGGACAGCTTTATGGAAATCTGGATCGGAACCACAAACCGCGGCAAAGTGCTCGAATTCGAAATGATTCTTGAGCCTTTGATCAAGCAAGGTCTCAAACTTAAAACGCTTGCCGATCTCGACACCTATTATCCCCCCGAAGAGAACGGCGCGACGTTTCTGGACAACGCACGTATCAAAGCTCGTTCTTTGAAAGCCGTGAAACCAGGCACATGGGTCGTTGCGGAAGACTCAGGCCTTGCTGTCGAAGGCATGAACGGCTTACCGGGAGTCCACTCCGCTCGCTACGCCGGGCCAAAGGCATCGGATGCCGAAAACCGAGCTAAGCTCTTGAAACTCATGGCCCTCAAGGCGCTCGCGAACCGCAACGCCACATTTATCTCGCAGATGGTCGTATTCGACCCGTCGGGAGAAGAACACGCCTTTGAAGGCACGCTCGCCGGCACCATCTCGAAAACAGAGGCCGGAAAGACTGGTTTTGGCTATGACAGCGTATTTATTCCGCAGGGAGAAAGCAAAACTCTAGCAGAGCTTGGGCTCGCGTTTAAAAACAAGGTGTCGCATCGCGCACGCGCCGTAGAGAAACTTTTCGATCTCCTCCAAAAAAAGCTCTGAGATAGCCCAGTCTCCTAGACATTAGCGGCCTCGTTCGTTAAAAATATCCTCGCATTCCCACTGCGAGGACGGTCATGGCAGGACTTAAGATATTTTCAGGAAACTCCAACCGTGCGTTCGCTGAAAAAGTCGCTAGTTCCGCAGGCACTCAACTCGGATACTGCGAAATCAAGCGCTTTGCCGATGGCGAAGTTCAAATCGAAATCCATGAGTCTGTTCGCGGCGAGAGCGTCTTCGTCGTTCAGAGCACATGTCCGCCAGTCAACGAGAGCTATATGGAGCTCTTCTTGATTCTCGACGCTTTAAAACGCGCGTCGGCTCGACAAATTACAGCGGTTCTTCCCTATTACGGCTACGCTCGCCAAGATCGCAAAGTCGCACCTCGCGCTCCGATCTCGGCGAAATGCATGGCCGACCTCCTGACATCCGCAGGGGCGACGCGTGTCGTCTGCGTGGATCTGCATGCCGCGCAAATTCAGGGGTTCTTCAATGTTCCCGTCGATCACTTGTTCGCCATCCCCACCCTTGCGCGCGCGTTTCGTGAAAAATACGGCATCGGCGAAGAATACGTCGCGGTTTCTCCCGATGCGGGGGGCGTTGAACGCACACGCGCATTTGCAAAACGCATCGAGGCGTCACTTGCGATCATCGACAAACGTCGCTCAGGTCCAAACGAGGCGAAGGCGCTTCACCTGATCGGTGACGTCAAAGACAAAACGGCCATTATCGTCGACGACATGATCGACACAGCGGGCACACTCACCCAGGCCGTCGACAGTCTGCTTAAAAACGGCGCAAAACAGGTTTTTGCAGTCGCAACCCACCCCGTACTCTCCGGGCCGGCCATTTCCCGCCTGACGGAGAGTGGGATCTCGAAGGTCATGGTCACGGACACGGTTCCTTTGAGCGAAAAAGCCCAGGCTTGCGGTAAAATCGAGATCATCTCGGTTGCCCCGGTTGTCGCCGAGGCTATTCAGCGTATTTACGGCAACGAATCCGTAAGCTCCCTCTTCGATACTTAAGTGACGTTACGGGTGGGGCCCAGCCCACCCTGCACTGCTTTCCGCGCAGGGGCGCGGAAAGATAGGGGAAGTGACGTTACGGGTGGGGCCCAGCCCACCCCACCCCAGCCCAATGTTACGGTTGATTTTCGCTGCGTGGCGTGGCAAGAGTTGAACCCTTAAAAACTCACGGG